>NZ_JBVVQU010000067.1:0-31806 GCF_055811555.1 Mesorhizobium sp. WSM4813 | reverse complement strand
GCCGAACTCTTACGCGACGAACGATACAGTCCGTCGAGATAAAGAATGATGTCGGCACAGTTCAGCCGACGCCCCAGGGCGGTCCCGAAGGCTTGTGCTGAAGGTAAGTTCAGGCGTTGATTTGCTTGGCCTGGAACATTAAATCCGTCACCGATATGAGCGAGACGAAGGCCGTGCCTTTGAGCAACTCAATCAAAAGGTTCCCCACCGAGGCAGCAAATAGCAATCGACTGGGGCAATACGATCGGCGCATTCTTGCAAACGGCGACATAGATAGCGCAATCGCCGCCTACAATTGTCCGCGGGGGACTGCTTGGATCCCGCCTCGCACAAGCTCTGCACCATACGACCCATAATTTAATCCCACGAATATGAAGCCAGCAGTGAAAATTTGGAAGCGTGATGCCAAAGAGAGGCAACACAAAAAAATTCAATAGAGTTGGACCAGAAGGGATGTTCTAGGGAAAACTTCAATGTAGACTACGCATGTCCCGCGGATCAGCGGGTTTGCCAAAAGCTTTCCGATTCCCGTCACCAGAGCAGGATACCGCAACGAGAGCAGCGAACAGAAATTGCAGGCAAGTTACCCACGTTGCGTGCATCAGCACAGAACTATACTTCTGTAAAAATTCCCAGATGGGCATTTGCCATCCTCTGTTCACGCGCGGGGGAGGCCAAGCCTCCCCCGGAGGCGTACATTACGGTCAGCGGTTGGCGCAAACACACTCCGCAGTCCTGTCACCCGGCAGCAGCTTTGCGTCGTAGCCATATGCCTCCAGTGCCTTCATCATTTCGGGAGTTCCAATGTATTTCTTCTGAGCTTCGTTGAACTTCTCCACAAACCATATGCACCGCGAAAGCCGCAGCGAACGTCTTGTCGCCTTCCACGATCACCATGTTCTCGTCGTTTTCATAGGAGGCCATCGCGTCGGGGTCCGTCACCTCCAGTTTTCCGCCGGATTTAGCAGCCACAGACTGCGACAGGAGATATCCCGATGCGCCAGCATCTGCTCGTCCCGCTTCCACCGCTGCAAGTATTTCTGTCTGGCCTGGAACTTGCACGATTTGCGTTTCCGGGATGCTGGCCTTCTTGGCCTGCTCGCTGTTACTGTATCCAGTACCAGTCACCATCATTGCGCCCTTTGTCGCAATATCCCCGTAGTTAGTGAGCCCTTTAGGACCGCGTGCTTTCGGGATCTATGATGAGTTTCAGGATATGCCGGGGATCCTGTCTGTACGATGCCGCCCGCGCGTCAACCCAGACCTCTGGCCCCGCTGAATGGCGTAAGCGGATGGCGGCTGACAGCATTGCCTGTAGCATCGGTGTCTGACGGCGTGGGAATCCGCCTCAAGGATCTTCCGAATCGCCAACAGGGACACGAAACGTAGTCTGGAGTCGGTTGGATACCACCATGGCTCAGCTAGCATTCTGACAAAGAACTTGCGCGTGAACTGTTCGTAATTCTCCAAGCTTCGTACGATGATGATGATATAGTAGCTAGATCCCCGTCGCAATCTCGGATGAGGATTTGAGATTCCGCTTGAACTTGTCGATCTCGGCGCGTCCCCGCTCTAGGGTGATATCGTCTGGATGGGTCGGCCCCGGTATTCGCGACGTTGGCGAGAATTCCGCTTCGATTATCCCCTCCGCCCGCAGTGTCTTCAGCGACGCTGGTACGCAGTGGCGCAAAGCCCGACCTCTTCCGCAGTTGCATTGGAGGTTAGGCGGTTATTCCGTTCAATCAGTTCGAGTATGCGGGCATCGATCCGGTCGAATTTGTACGCTCGGCTGTGGCTGTCTTCTCCGACATCACAGTGGAGCCATCAAACGGCCGAAGGCAGAATTTCAGCGCACTCGCCCGCGATGAATGGGTTGCCCGAGCTCAGTGAGTGTCCAAGACGACGGCCACTATCCATTCTGCTGAAGTAACGCTGCATAACGAGGCCGCATGGCGCAGAAATCCCGCTGTCCAACCCTGCAGATCGGACGAAATAAATCCGCATCCAACGGTAGTGTCCTTCCCACAACGCGCCTTGTCCCGCGCTTCCGCGACGAGGCTAGAACGGGGTTACAAATGGCCAGCAAACTACCGTCGCATGTCGAATACGTTGTCATCGGAGGCGGCACTATCGGCCTCTCGATAGCCTACCACCTGACACGCCCTGCATGCAAAAGCGCTGCCCGGCAATCCCTATGACGGCCACACGCTCGCAGCGATCATCCCTGACATGGATAAGACCATCGGCAACGAGATCAGCCGCGCTCTCGCCGACGCCGGCTATCGCGGCCACAACGCATCGGAGAGCCACAAGTTCGGGGTCTTCACCAGCGGCCAGAAATGCCGTGTCACCCCAGCTATCAAGCGCCAGATGCGCCGCCGCTCCGCGATCGAGCCCGTGATCGGCCACATCAAGGCTGAGCACCGGATGGGCCGCAACTATCTCGCCGGCAAGCAGGGCGACGTCGTCAACGCCATCCTGGCCGCCGCCGGCTACAACTTCTCCCTCCTGCTCAGGTGGCTGAAGGCTCTTTTGTGGCTTCTCCTCGCCGCCTCTCAAAGTCAGCCGAAAGAACTCAAAGCCTGATCTCTCCCATTGTTCACGGCCGACTAGCTCGGGTCACCAGAAATGTTGTCGACGAAACGAGCTCACCCAATTCTGTTTCGCAGACCGTATCAAAAACATCTTAGCCCGGTACACACAGCCGGCGGAGCGATTTAGCCTTGGCTCGGCTTCTCCCACAGGTTCAGGGTCTGACCGATGCCCATTGCCTTTGCCTTCCCAAGTACTTCGAAGCCCCAGCTAATATCGAACACGACCATGCCGCAGGCTATGAATATCACCCTTTCCTTCGCATTCTCGCGGCCCGGCTTCTTGCCGTTGACGACGTCACCGAGCCCGGTGGAGTCCTTCAGCGCTGGCAATTTCCCCGCATCGATAAGGCGGTAGAGGGGTCCGCTAATGACGCCGCTATAGTAGGCCTCCTTGTCGCCCGAGGCGATTGCATCCTCGACATAGGCTTCCTGCAGCGGTGTGTGATCGTAGACGATCTTGGCGCTGGTCAGGAAGGACTCATCGGAGTTCGCTGGACCCGACACGAGGATGGTGGCGCCCTCCTTGATCCACCCGTCCTTAAAGTGAAGTGGTTTCAGGCGTGAGGCGGCGACTGTGATGACGTCCGCATCGCGGAATCCCGCCTCAGGCTCATCGACGCCAGCGGCGTTCACGCCGTGTGTCTCGTGAATCCAACGGGCAAATTCCTCTGCCTTGTCGAGAAAAAGGTCAAAGCACACGACTTTTTCGACTGCCTTTAGCTGAGTCATGATTGCGCTGAAGCAGGCCTTGTTGATAGGACCGCAGCCGACGACGGAGACAATCTTTGCATCCTTATTGGCAAGGTGCCTCGCGGCAACACCCGGTACGGCACCGGTGCGCGCGGCGCTCAGAAGGTTTGCCGACATCAGCGCCAGCGGCGCACCGGTGTCCTTGTCGTTGAGCATCATGGTTAGAATCGAGCGCGGCAGCGCCTTCTCAGAATTAGAGTGGTTGGAGCCGTACCACTTATTGCCACAGACGTCGAAACGTCCACCGAGATAGCCAGGCATGGCCGCGAAGCGACGGTCTGGCCCGGCTACCGGCATGTTCGGGAACTTCGTTTCCTTCGGAAAGACGATGTTCATGCCATGATTGTTGTGGCTGGCGCCGCCCATCAGGTAGTCGCCCTTGCCGAGGAGGCTGAAGGTTTCCTCGCACACGTCAACGCAGCGTTCCGCGTCGAGAACGCCGGCGGCGATCATGTCGGGCTCAGAAAGGTAGAGAAAATCGATCCTGGGATACATGGAGGCACCTCTCCTATGGTTGATTGAAGTTCGTATTCCTGCTTCCCCGCGGGCCCGGATCAGAAGCGGAGAAGGGGCTTGATGTCATAGAGACGGCAGCCGGGGCTTGCCGCGTTGGCTCGCATCAGGAAGTTCAGCTTTTCGATGCGCTCTCCCGAACGCGGTGCGCCATTCTTCTGGAAGGGCACTTCGAGACCGACTGAAAAATCCATCACTACATCGTCGACGACGCCGCCGGAACGGCCCGAGGGAACCGAGATCATCCCGTGTTCGCGGGCAAAGCGATGGGCATCCATCGCCTCAGAGACCGTACCTACCTGGTTTGGCTTCAGGATGAAGCCGTCGACCGCACGGGTTTCGTAGGCGCGTTTGAGCAGGGTAGGGTTGGTCACGATAAGGTCGTCGCCTAGAACGATTGTGCGGGTGAGTTCCCTGACCGCCTTGCTGAAGCCGTTCCAATCGTTCTCATCGAGCAGGTCTTCGATGAAAACGAGATCGAACTTTTCGGTGAGCGCTTTGGCGTACGCGATCAGTTCGTCGGTCGAGACACGCTTGCCCTTCAGCAGATAGGTGCCGGTATTGCGGTCGTACATTTCGCTGGAGGCGCAATCGAGTGCGAAGGCAATGCGACCCGTATGGTCGCAGTCGTCGATCGCCTCCTGCATTATCGACAGGATCACCTCCGGATCGTCCGAAGGGGCCGCGTAGCCATAGGAGCTTGCGACTTGCGGCTTGTGACCGAAACGTTTCGTCAGGACGTCAGAGAGCTGCTGGAACACTGCAACCGCCATCTCGACGGCCAACTCCACGCTGTGGGCGCCATAGGGCACGATCAGGAATTCATTGATGGCCTGGGTCAACGTTTGGTAGTGGCCGCCATTGATGACGTTGAAGCAGGGCACCGGTACGGTGCGGATTTCCCTGCCGGCAATGTATTTGTAGAGCGGGGTTCGGCGCGCGTCCGCGGCTGCCCGAAAAGCCGCGATTGAGGCCGAATAGATGGTGTTGCCGCCAAGTTTGCGCTTGTCCGGCGTACCGTCTAGGTGAATCATCTTCTCGTCGATGGCGCGCTGGTTGAACACGTTCATGCCGATTAATGCCGGCCCAATAACGTTCACTGCGTTGTCAACGGCCTTGTGGACCCCCAGGCCCTTGTAGCTTGCCAAGTTTCCGTCGCGCAGCACGAAGGCCTCGTGCATGCCGACCGAGGTCCCGGTGGGGGCTGCGCCCCGGCCGTATGCGCTGCTTTCGGTGCGGATCTCGACCTCCACGGCGGGTCGGCATTTGCAATCAATGATCTGCTGAGCCCGGACGGATGCGATCCTGTCTTCCATGGCTATCGACCCCCCTCAATCGCCGGGACGTAGAGGATGTTGAGGTCACAAAGGTTGGTGCCGGTGTTTCCGGTGAAGATCGTGGAACCAATGGCAGAAAGGGCCTCGAAGCAGCTATGTTCGCGTAGCGACTGATAGAGGCTGATCCCCTTGCCCGCGGCCGCCTTCAGGCTTCTGGAATCGGTGATGCCGCCTGCGACCTTCGTCGGCCCGTCCGTGCCCTCGCTGTCGATCGAGAGCAGACACGCACCTTTCGTTTTGGCCGCTGTGATGGCGAAGCTCACCGTCATTTCCTGGCCCGGCCCGCCATGCCCCTTGATTGAGCTGTTGTCGAGGATTTGCGTCGTGACTTCGCCGGAACTAAGCAGCACGCAGGGCGGCTTGACCGGATTGCCGTAGCTCTGGATTTCCCGCGCCATCGAGGCGAAGAAAGTACCTGCGTCGCGGCTCTCGCCTTCCAGGAACGAGGTGACGACGATGGCGGGAATGCCCATCTCCTCGCAGGCCTCCTTGGCGTAGATGCAGGAGTCCGGCAGCGTGTTCAGCAGGAAATAGGTGTTGTCGAGGAAAGCTTTCGGCGTTTCCTTATCAGGACCGGCGTTCATGAGGTAGTCCACGACGCTGTTCGGCAGGCGATCGACCACGTTGAAGTTGACGATCGTAGCGCGCGCGTCGTCTAGCGTCGTCGGGTCGGGACCGATCGGCGTGCTCTTATAGGCCGCATAAGGCACAGCGATGTCGCCAGTGGCAGGTGAGCCTACCGCGTCGCTGATGCCGAAGCCGATCAGCTCGGCGCCGACGGCCTGAATACGTTTTGCGAGCATCCCGCCGTTTAGCGCCGAGATATGCCGGCGCACCGCGTTGACCTCGACTATGCCGGCTCCGGACTTCAGCAGAATATCGGTCGTGTCGATCTCGTCCTGCAGAGAAATGCCATCGATCGGACAGGACATTAGGGCGGAGCTTCCGCCGCTGATCACCGCAATGAACAAATCGTCCGGCCCTGCGTTATCGACGATCTCAATCATTTTCTTAGAGGCGCGGAGACCCTCTTCGTTTGGCAGCGGGTGCCCGCCAACGAACACTTCGGTCTTATCCAAATGATCCGTCTCTTCGCTGATCTTGACGATGGCGATGCCGCGCGTCAGGCGGTCGCCAAGGACGTGATCCACTGCCATTGCCATGTGATTGCAGGCCTTGCCGGCGCCCAAAAGATAGACGTTGCGTTTCTTGGAGAGATCCCAGGAGCGGGTGCCGATATGCAGCACGCTACCCTCCATCCGCATGATACTGCGGATGCGCCGATAGCTATCCAGCCTATCGAGCGTCCGATCGGCGATTTCTAGAACGATTCGGCGAGATACAACGTCACCCTGTCCAAGGAGTTCGTCTGAGTTTCGGATTTTCTTCATTACGGGCACTCAGATGGCGTGAAGGCGCGCGGCGCTAAGATCTTCCATGAACGATTAATGATCGATTGTCAAACAATTAGCCAAGGCAACGAGTTCAGGTTAACGGCGAGTTGTAATTTGTGGCACGCCATATGTTGGCGTGCTTCTTCCGTGAGGTGCGGGTGAAAGGATTCGACAGCTGCTAACGCGCACGCTCGTGGCGGCACGCACCCGGCTGGTCAGGATCACGACCGAACTCTCCAACCAGATCCGTGGGCTCATGAAAACGTTCGGGCTGCTCGTTCATGCGGGCAAGGGAAGCACGTCGAGAAGAATGTCCGGAGCCTTCTTGTCGATCAGGACCGGCTCGCTCCTATCGTGCTGCCGATGCTGGAGGCTTGGCGCAGCATGCGCGTCCGCGCCGCCGAACTCGGGCGTCAGCTTGTTGCCACTGCGCGCCAAAGCCAGGCCTGCCGCATTCTCATGTCGATCCCCGGCGTCGGCACAATCTCCGCAACCTCTTTCGTCACCGCCATTGAGGAGCCTGACAACTTCAAGAAGTCCCGCTCGGTTGGCGCCTGGCTTGGTTTAACGACCCGCCGCTCCCAATCGGGGGGGTCGATTATGACGGCCACATCTCCCGACGTGGCGATCGTCAGTTGCGCGGGCTTCTCTACGAGGCGGCGAAGTCATTCTGACAGCCAACTCGACCAACAGCACCTGCGCACATGGGGCCTCAAGCTCCGCGAAAGGATCGGCTTCAAACGCGCCGCCGTTGCGGTAGCGCGCAAACTGGCGGCCACGATGCATGCGATGCTCAAGACTGGCGAGCCCTTTGATCGCAACGCAGGAGCCACAACATGAAACTTGGGGATAGCGTTCAAGATCTGAGCGCCTGAGACGTCCCTGCCGGGACGTGGGGCCGAGCCATTTCGCTGATGGGGTTGCACCGCTGACCAGCAAAGTGCGTCGTCTACATTGAAGGCTCCTCCCGCGACGCTCCATCATGCGGCGACTGATGTCGACCGCGAAGACAACCGTGTACCGGCTAACGCATCCCAAATATAAAACTCCATCAGTACCCTTTCCGGCGCCGCGCCGCAGACAATCGAGGAGGCGAATGCGTAACAGTTCGCTCGGACGCCACCACCATATCCACGACGCGGAGGCAGCTTAAATCAGCTGCACTCCCGGCGTTTTTTGCCTTCCCGTTCCCGATTCCCGCAGCTCGGAAACAGCTCATCGAAGCTACACCCAGAATACAACTACCACGCTTGGTAGGTTCGTTGTTGTCGGTTCTTGCGTAAGAGAGTGGCGCCAAACTGAACGGAGATGCGCTATGCGACGCAATGATGAAATGAAGCTCGGACTGTATCTCGCTCGGGCGGGATATCACGGAGGTGCTTGGCGCGATCCGAGCGTGCCAGCGGATGGCGGAGTTGATATCGACCAATATGCTCATCTGGCAGCACTAGCCGAAGGTGCGGCGTTTCATTTTGTATTTCTCGCCGATTGCCAAGGCATAATAAGTGACCATTCAGCCATTGCTCGTGTAAGTGGTAACGATGAGTTCGAGCCAATTACGCTGTTGTCGGCACTTTCATCGAGAACACAGGACATCGGCCTTGTCGCGACAGCGACGACGACGTACTACCAACCGTATCATCTCGCGCGTATGTTCGCGTCACTTGACCACTTATCCGGGGGACGCGCGGCATGGAACATTGTCACGTCGGTAAGTAATTTCGAAGCGCAAAATTTTGGTGAAAAGGAACTTGCAGATCATGACACACGCTACACTCGAGCGAGGGAATTCGTAGAAGTTGCCAAAGGTCTTTGGGACACGTGGCAAGACGACGCTTTCATTCGCGACAAGCAAAGCGGTATTTACGCCGATACTGCGAAGCTGCATTTGCTCGACCACCGAGGGAACCACTTTTCAGTCAGAGGCCCACTGAACATCGGGAGGCCGCCGCAAGGCTATCCCGTGTTGGTTCAGGCTGGCGCATCCGACGCCGGAATTGCGTTCGCTGCAGAAGTTGGCGAGGTCGTGTTCACCGCCGAACCGTCTTTAGAGAACGGCAAACAATACTACGGAACTCTCAAAGAGAAAGCGCGCGCACTTGGACGGGAGGACGACCAGGTGCTTGTCATGCCGGGCATTGTCCCGATCGTCGGGAGGACCAAGCAAGAAGCGTCTGAGAAGCTTAGAAGCCTACAATCGTATACGCATATCGACGTTCAAATGAGGGCGGCCGATCTTTGTCTGGGATCTGTAGCCGATCTGCGTTCGATTGATCTTGACTCATTGGTCCCCGAAGCTTTGCCGAAGACGAATTTCGTCCAGAGCCGTCAAAAATTGCTCCTCGACTTGGCCGCGCGCCAGAAGTTCACCTGGAGACAATTAATCCGCTCGGTATCGGACAGCAACGGCCATCTGCTGGTTGTTGGAACACCGGACGAAATTGCGAACACCATGGTCGACGTATTTGATCAACATGCGGCTGACGGATTCAACGTATTGCCGGCGACCGCTCCCAGCGGACTCAAGGATTTTGTTGAGCTCGTCGTTCCTGAATTGCGCCAACGAGGAAAATTCAGGTCCAAATACTCCGGACAAACCCTAAGAGAGAACCTCGGTCTCAAGCGGCCAGCGAATCGGTTCACACAGGCAGGTGTAAGGACTCAAGGGCTCTGTCGCAAACTTGATCGATGACTGTCCCCTGTGTCATGGCGCTCCCGCAATCTTGGAGTTTACCTCTGTCTTAGTGCGGACAGGGGGATCGGTGAATTGGATTTCACTGGTTTGGTCACGACAAGTGCTGTAGTATCATCGATCCCTAAGCCTGCCTGCAGCAGTCCCTCCATGAAGTGCTGATACGCAGCCATAGAAGGAGATGAAACGCGCATCAGATAATCGATCCGCCCCCCGATGGCCCAGCAGTCCAGCATTTCCGGGATTTGTTGAATCGCGGTCTCAAAGTGTCGTCGGTTTTCGGTGATGATCCACCACCTCCACCACGACGAAGATCACGCCACCGGTCACGGTCGGACTCAGCCGCGCATAATCCGTGCGGTTTGGAGTATGCGGAGCCGATCCGAACAGGCCGAAGCCGAAAGGTGAACACGCTTTCGCAATTGATGCCAACCAATTCTATCATGGATTGAAGTGATCGAATGTAGTGAATGGCATCCGTTCTCGGCCGGGAATGCGCCAGAGTGGGGTTGTCGAAAGTCCAGGTGAGGGAGAGCGATCATGGAGAAAGGCTGTAGAACAGTTTCGCTATCGCCCCGCCTAACGGGGCGATGACGCAACTGGAGAGTATAATTGTTGTTCGGCGGAGACCTCATCGTAGATAGATAGCGCATTTTTGAACCTCCGGATGCTATACCTAGTGACGCCCTCGACAGCATCGGAGCATCGATCATGTGGACGGCATCGTCAGATGCAGTGTTTACATCGGCGCATTCGGCTTGAAGGCCTTCTTATCTGGCGCGCCGCTGGGCACTGCAAAATGCCGCTCGCGTTACCGCCACGGCCTAGTCAGGCGCTGGAGTCTGGCCAGATCGCCCAGCCGGGAAGACTCAAACCCCGATGTTGCGTGCGATGCTGTCGGCCGCAATGCGCTTACGCCACTCAAGAGGCCCGGAATTGTGAATGGAGTTTCCCTCAACATCGACAGCCATGATGACCGGCTGGAGTGGCCTCCATTTCACCTGACACCCGGCTACTGGGTTTGGGCTCGGATGAACTCCCGTGGGGAGCGCCTTGTGCGGATGAAGGCTGTTATACAACTCAGCGACGGAACACCCACTGGACCGACCAACGCGAGCTTCTTTATCCATGGCATCCCTGGGCTGAGCGTATGCGCTGTTCTCAGGCCACGGCCTTGAGCGCCATGGGTCTGTAGGGCCAAGGCAGCAGATCGTCGATCTGGCTTTGTGGAAGGCCGGCGACGATCCGGGCGATCACGTCGACGAGATCATGTCCCAGGGAGTGGTCTAGCTGACGGCTTGGTCGCCGCGCTCTCCGGCATGAGGCCGGGCTGATCAGCGTGCCACGGCTGGCAGGCTGATGAGAGGATCATCGCTCATTTGGCTGATGGTTTCCAGCGTCATGTATCTGGCGCGCTGCACGGCCCATTCGTCGTTCTTTCAAGCAGGATCGCGCCAACCAGGCGGACGATGGCGTCATCATTTGGGAAGATGCCGACGACCTCGGTGCGCCGCTTGATGTCGCCGTTGAGGCGCTTGATCGGGTTGGTCGAGTGCAGCTTGGCGCGGTGCTCCTTGGGGAAAGTCATGTAGGCAAGCACGTCGGGCTCGGCGTCGTCCATGATTGTCGCCAGCTTCGGCACCTTCGGCCGGATCTGGTCGGCGACGGCGCGCCATTGTACGGACGCGGCCTCGGGCGTTTCCTGGGCGAAGGCGGTAGCGATGAAGGCTGAGACGACGCGGCGCCCGCTTTGGCGGCATGGGCCAGCACGTTCCTCATGAAGTGCACGTTATGCCGACGTCGGCATAACGTCCATTATGCCGATGTCTGGATTATGCCGACCTTGCGGGTGGATGTCGGCTTCGGAGGCGGTGATCGCTGCGATGGGGTCGGCATAATCAGAGCGCCTCGAGGAAAGCGAGAAGCTTGTCGGGCGGTCTGTAGCGTCCTGGCGCCGTGTTGGCCGGCGTGGTTTTCGCCAGGGTGCGCTCTTTAAGCTCCAGATCGGCGTGCAAGTAGATGTGGGTGGTCTCGATCTGTTCGTGGCCAAGCCACAGCGCGATCACAGAGGTGTCGACGCCGGCACGCAGCAGTCGCATTGCCGCGGTATGACGCAAGGTGTGCAGTGTGACCCTTTTCCGCTGCAGCGACGGACAGTTTCTGGCAGCGATTTCGACATACCTCGCGAGCCGGTGCTCGAGAGCGTCGCGGCTGATCATATTGCCGGTCTGTGTAGGGAAGAGGGGATCGGCCGGCTGCCCGGCACGTTCGGCCAGCCAGACGCGCAGCACGGCGGCCATGTTGGAGGTAAGGGGTGTGATCCGCTGCTTTCGCCCCTTTCCGATACAGCTGACATGAGCGCCGGAACCGAGATGGATATCGGCGCAGTGAAGGCCGATCAGTTCGGACGCCCGCAGGCCGGTTTGGGCGGCGAGCCGAAGCAAGGCGTGGTCGCGCCGCCCGGTCCAGGTCGACCGGGCGGGGGCGGACAGCAATACATCGAGTTCCTCCTCCGTCAGGAACGTCACAAGCCGTCGCTCAAAACGCTTAGGCGGAATCGCGAGCACCCGTTCGATTGTCGCGGCGTACTCGGGGTAACGAAGGGCGGCGAACCGGAACAACGACCGGATTGCGGCAAGCCGCGCATTCCGGGTCCGCGCGCTGTTGCCCCGATGACGCTTGAGGTGATCGAGGAAGTCGCCGACACACGCGGCATCGAGGTCGTTGAACTCCAGCCTGGAAGGCTCTGTGTCATGCCGCGCGGCGGCGAAGACCAGCATCAGCCGCAGGGTGTCCCGATAGGCGGCGAGCGTATGCGGGCTGGCTTGCCGCTGCCGGATCAGGCGGTCGGTGAAGAACGCCTGCAAGGTCGCGCTGAGGGCGGTCATGCGCCGCCTCCGATCCGTCGTTCCAGACGATCACCGGCCAGTTGCAGCAATTCCGGAGCCGCCGAGAGATACCAGTACGTCTTGCCCGGATCGACGTGACCGAGATAGGTAGACAGCAGGGCAAGCCGGCGCCCCGGGTCGCCGCCGTCGCGATAAGCATCAAGAAGCGTGCGAACAGCAAACGCGTGCCGCAGGTCGTGGAGCCGTGGTCGGCCGGCCGCCGAGCGCGGGGCGATGCCGACGCGACAGACGAGCTTCTGGAACGTGTTTTGAACGTTCACATAGAGCAGCCTAGTGCCGGCCGGTGAGACGAACAGGGCGGGCGTGTTCGGCGGCCGGCGGGGTCGATCGCGCCGGCGCAGATAATTGCCGACGGCCGCAACAGTGCTCGGATGTAACGCCAACTCGCGGGATTTTCCGGACTTTCCGCGCCGAATGGTGAGGCCGCCGCCGACCGCATCGAAGTCGTCGCGGTCCAGGCCGATCGCTTCTCCAACCCGCATTCCGGTCACGGCCAGCAAGCCGGTCAGGGTCCGGTAGGTTGCTTCCCGATGCGGCGTGCGCAAGGCCGCGGTTGCCGTCATCAAGGCGATGACGTCCTCCTGCGAATAGAGGTAGGGCGTCGCTCGGCAAGATCGCCCCGGCAGCAGATCACACGGCGGCACCTCGGTTGCCGGCTCGATCCCGCGCAGATGGGTAGCAAAGCGGCGAAACGACGGAAAGTCGCGCCGACATCCAGCTTCGATCGGCGCCTGCCGGCAGCATCGCCCAAGCAAGGGCCGTCTTGGTGGTCAGGTGGTCTTCGCCCTGCGCCTCGAGGTAGGTGAGGAACTGGGCAAGAAGCTTCTCGGACCGAACAAGCGTGTAGCCGAGGGCGCGACGCATGGCCAGGTAATCGGCCAGGGCCTGGCGAAGGGCGCTCATGCCACCTCTCCCGGCCAAGGGCGGGCGATCGTTCGCAGGGCTTCGCGATCAAGCTTGGCATAGATCGCCGTTGTCAGGGCGCGGCGATGACGCAGGACCTGCCCGACCTCCGGTAGCGACGCGCCAGCGCGCAACATCGCCGACGCCGCCGTATGGCGCAGGCGGTGGGCGTGGATCCGGCCGAGCCCGGTGCGGCAACCGGCGGCGGCCACGATTTGCGACACGCCAGCGCTTGTGAGGGCATTATGGGGCGCCCTGACGCGCACAATCGACGATCTGGTCAAGGCCATGGGCATGAGCGGCATCTCCAAAAGTCAGGTCAGCCGGCTGTGCGAAGAGATCGACGGCAAGGTCAAAGCGTTCCTTGAAAGACCTATCGAGAGCGACTGGCCATATCTGTGGATCGACGCGGCGGCCGCATCGTCTCGGTCGCCGTCATCGCTGTCGGCGTCAATGCGGACGGCCGGCGCGTGGTGCTGGGCATGGAGATCGGCACGTCGGAGGCCGAGGCGATCTGGACGGAGTTCCTCCGGAAGCTGACACGTCGCGGCCTGCGCGGCGTCAAGCTCGTCGTCTCCGATGCCCATGAAGGCATCAAGGCGGCCGTCATTCTCTTGGCGGCGCACCCAATTCCACGGCATCAGTTTGTCCCAGCGCGAGACTGGCCAGTCGTTCTGGATCCGCTCGGTGACATCGGCCATGTAGGCTTCGGCATCGACGCCGCAGAGCTTCCCGGTCTCGATGATGCTGAGCACGACCGCTGACCGCTCGGCCGCGGCGAAGCTGCCCGAGAAAAGCCAATTGCGCCTGCCGACCGTAAATCCACGAATGGCGCGCTCCGCGATCAGGTTGTCGGGCTCGAGCTGGCCTTCGTAGAGGAAGCGGTTGAACGCGCGCCATCGCTTGGTGCCATAGTCGTCGCAGTGCCCGGACCAGGGGTCGGGTCCGCTTTCGTCGTGCGGCCAATCGCTCGGCCGGCGGGAGCCCCGTATCTCTTCCTCGATCCGGTAGATCGCCTGGATGCCGGCCATCGCCGTCGTGCTGAGCTCGGTCGGCTGGCTGTCATGAACGTCGAATATCTTGCGACGCAGATGGGCCAGGCAGGCAGCTTCTCGAATGGCGCCGCCCCTGTAGATCTGATTGTCGCCGGTGAAGCCATCGGCCTGGAGTGTGCCGGCAAATCCGGCGAGTTCGGTCATCACGCTCTCGCCGGCGCGGCCCATGGTGGGGCGATACCAGGCGATCGGCGGCTCCAGCGAACCTGAGTTGCGGTCTTCGGCGACGTAAACCCAGAGCGCGCCTTTGTGCGTCGTGCCGGTGCTGGGCGCCAGGATCGGAAGTCGCGTGTCGTCGGTGTGAATCTTGGCGCGGGTACGGCCGATCTCACGGATGCGGTTGTAGATCGGATCGAGCAAGGCCATCGCAGGGTCCGGCAGCTGTACTTGGGTCGAACGGTCTCAACCACCTGCCAGGCCTGGGCGACCAGGTCGAGCATCTCCTCGCTATCTTTGCCCATGGCACGCAGATCGCCGCCGCAGCCCGGGCAGCATGCGCAAGAGACTCGCGAACCACCCGCTTGCGCGGCAGGTTCGGGTTGAGCTTGCGCACCGGCAACACCCGGACCTTGTCGGTGTCAGTAACGATGGGCAGCTCGGCATCGGGCACGCCGGCGGCGACCTGATCGAGATCTTCGAGTTTGAGCAGCATCTGGTCCAGCTTCTCGGACGAGCGGCCGAAGTCCTTGCGGTCGAAGCGATCGATCTGCAGCTGCAGGCGCTGGATGCGAAGTGCGGCCTCGGCGCGCTCTCCGCGCAGCTGCTCATCTCGTTCGGCAATTGTGGTGTCACGGGCAGAAACGGCCGCTTCCAGAGCGCGATCCGGGCGAGGAAATCAGCGATTGAGGGAGCTTGTTCCGACGACCCAAATTACATACCCGAAAGAGCTCTTTCAAGGAAGCAAAATCGACACAAATGCAATAACAAACGAGCAAGCCGGCGCCAGTCGATACCTTCCAGAAGCAGCTGCGCCTTGGAGAGCGACACGGAGACTTTCTCCTTGGTGGTTGGCCAGGCAAAACAACCATCGGTAAGCCGGTTGGGGAAAAGGCAGAACCCCTGGTCGTCATGCGCCAGAATCTTAATGATATAACCCTTGTGTCCACGGAAGCAGAAGATCGCGCCGGTGTGCGGGTCGAGCGCGAGCACCTGCTGCACCATCCGCGCCAGGCTGTTGATCCGCGACGCATGTCGGTCGCGCCGCAGCACAGGTAAATCCGGTCTGTCAGCCCCACCGTGATCACCTGGTCAACTCCGTCAGGACGATGCGCAGTGCTGTCGGATCGACGATCCCGTCGACCCGCAATCGCGTGCCGCTCGGAAAGACCACGACGATCTTGCCAGCCGGGTCCGGGCAATCGGCGACGGGGCGTTCGACACCGGGCAGATCGCTCACGTCGATCCGTGCGAAGGTCGCCATCGCCTGATGGGCATCAAGCGCGCCACCGGCCATCTGCTTGCGCCAGGCAAAGAGCTGTGACGGAGCTACGCCGAACGCTTGCGCGACCTCGGTCACCGACGACCCCGCCGCGCTCGCAAGGTCGACCAACGCGCGCTTCTCCGCGCAACTCCACAGCCTCCGTTGCCGCGCGGCCGGCCATCGTTGCACCATCTTCAGCCGCCGCGGCGACGCTGATCTCGGCGACCACATCGCCTCTGCATGTTCCAATGTCAGGGCGCGAAAGCTCCATGTTCATCCGCCTATTGAAAGGTGCCTTGGTGCACCGCTTACTCCGCTGAGCGAGGTGCCGCTTTTGGTTGTCTGTGGCACGATGGCGGGCTGCGACGACTATGACGACATCGTTCTCTGGGGGAATAGGCATCTCGACTTCCTGCGGCGTCTGCAGCCCTACCATTTCGGCATTCCCTGCGCGGATTGGCTGCGGGTGGTGATGAACCGGATCGGACCGGACCTGTTCGCTTCTTGCTTTCTTGCCTTTGTTGCCGAGCGTCTGCCCGAAGCAATCGGCCAGATTGCCATCGATGGCAAGACCTCTGTCAAGCGAAGCGAGGATTTGACCCCATTGGCGAAGTGAAGAACTGACCCCCTTCATTGGTTTGCTGTTTCGTTGGTTTCGAGTGCCGGTCCGACCTTCTGCAGAAGGCCGGACCGGCGCTTTTCGCGGAGCCGATAGCTGTCACCGCGGATGGTGATCACCGTGGAGTGATGAAGCAGGCGATCCAGGATCGCCGTGGCCACAACGGGGTCGCCAAAAACACTTCCCCATTCGCCCACAGAACGATTGGAAGTGATCAGAATCGATCCCTTCTCGTAGCGCCGCGACACCAGTTGGAAGAACAAGTGTGCGGCATTGGCTTCGAAGGGCAAATAGCCCAGCTCGTCGATGATCAATAATTTCGGCCGCGACAAGGTCGTCAACTGTTTGTCCAGCGAGCCATCGGCATGTGCCTTGGCCAGCATCGCCACCAGCGTCGCTGCCGTGACGAACTGCACATTGTAGTTCTGGCGGATCGCCTCGCGGCCGAGGCTCACGGCAAGATGAGTCTTGCCCGTTCCGGGCGGTCCGAGGAACAGGACTGTGTCGCCGTGTGCGATCCAGCGGCAGGTCGCGAGTTCCCTGATCTGGCCCTGATCGAGTGAAGGCTGGGCATCGAAGTCGAAGCCGTCGAGTTCGCGCACGAACGGGAACTGGGCGAGCTTGCTCGACATGGAGATGCGCCGCTCGTCGCGACGGGCGATCTCGCGCGACACCAGGAAGGCCAAGGCTTCCCGCAAGGTCATCTTCGAACGGGCAGCTTCGTCCAGCAGCGCATCGAGCTGGTCACGGATCGCCGTCAGCTTCAGCCGATCGAGCGTTGCGATGAAGCACGTCATGATCAACGGTCGTCATCACCAGGCCCCTCCAACAACCGCCTCGTATTCCGCGAGTGATCGCAGCAAGGCGGCTGGAGCGACATCAATGGGAGTTGCACGCACCGGCCCTTCGAAGCCGGCTACACCGACAAAATGAGCGCGATCCACGACCCGTTGTCGTCGCCCACGGCAAAAGGCGTGGTCTGCGACGACCTGGCCCGCATGGCGGATAATCACCTGGCCGGCCAAAACCACGACCTGGACGCTCTCACCGATCAGGCGCCAGGGCACGGAGTAGCTGTTCGTGTCGAGATCGATCGCGCAGTCGGCCTGGACCTTGCGGACCAGATCCCGCAATTGCCCGAATGGGGCACGGTCTGCCAGAGGGCGCAGCGCCTTGGCTTCTTCGGCAAAGCGTTCCGCTGGCGCAACGCCGGTGGTGCCGTGTTCACGCTGGTCGGCGACCTCGCGCGTCCAGCGGTCGAGATGCGCCTCGAATGCCGCCCAGTTCTCGAACCGACGCCCGGCGATCGCGTTCTTCTTGACGTAGCCGACGCCGCGTTCGTCTTTTCCCTTCGTGCGTGCCCGATAGGGAGCACAGGCCCGCGGCGTGAAGCCCCAGTACCGGGCGAACGCATGCAGTCGCGTGTTGAATCGGACCTCTCGCGTCACCGCATCATGGTGTTCGACCAGCGCCTTCGCATTGTCGATCAGCACTTCCGCGGGAACGCCGCCGAACCGCAGAAAAGCGCCTTCAATCCCTTCGAACCAGTCCGCCTGACGCTGCCTCTGCGAAGCGCGGACATGCATCCGGCGCGAATAGCCAAGCGTGGCGACAAACACATGGATCCGCACCCGCTCGCCGCCGATCCAGACCCGAGTATCGCCAAAGTCGATCTGCATCTGATGACCGGGCGCTGTCTCGAAGCGGACCGTCGCCCGCTTCTGCGCCTTTAATTCCCGGCGCCAGCACTTCACCCTCAGCTCCACCGAGCGAAGCCCGATCACAATCCCATGTTCGCTCGCCAGCTCCTGGCGAATGACGTCCGCGTTGCCTTCATGGCGGAAAAACCGCTCCCGAAGCCAATCCTCCAGGCCATCAAAGGCTGTTCGACGCCGGGGCTGACGATAGGCAACAACGCCGCCTTCGCGAAGGTAGCGACGAACCGTATTGCGCGCGCAACCGAACTCCTGCGCGATCCGTTTCGCTCCCAGCCAATCCCATGCAGTCGCACCATTGCTGAAACTTCTTCCCCCGACCGCATCTCCTCAACCCGCACCGTTTTCGACAACGCGAGCTTCGATGGAAATTCATCGTGCATCTACTGATCCTCTCAAAAACGAGGGGTCAGTTCTTCGTTTCGTGTGGGGGTCAATTTCTCATTTCGCCCGACAACCTCACGCCGCAGCCACGATCGCGGGCGTGGACAGGCGGCGCTGCACCTGGTCTCGGCTCATGCGACAACCCACAGCCTCGTGCTGGGCAATTGGCGCTTGCCGACAATCAATGATATCACCGCCATTCCCTTGCTGCTGAAGGAGTTGGCCGCGTCCGGAGCGGGCGGGTAGTCTCGTTTCCATCGACGCCATGGGTTGCCAGTCCGACCTCGCCGAGACGATCGCCGATCTCGGCGGCGATTATCTGCTGGCCGCCAAGGACAATCAAAAGACCGCCCATGCCGAGATCCAGCTCTATTTCGACGCCACTCCGGCCAATGAGATCGATGCGCTCACCGAGGTCGAGAAGGGCCATGGCCACATCGAGAAGCGCCGCCACCTCGTCTCCCAGCGTGTCGCATGAGCGGCAAGCGGCACTATCCCGATGAGCCGCGCTTCACGGGCCTCAGCACCATCGCCATGGTCGAGACCCGTATCGAGACGGGCACCGAGGTCAGGGTCGAGCGGCGATGCTACATCTTCCTCTCGCATCCTCACCGCGAAAGCCTTTGCCAAGGCCGCCAAAGCCCATTGGGCATCGAGAACGGCCGCCTGCATTGGGTTCTCGATGTCCAATTCAAGGAGGACCAATCCCGCCTGCGCCGCGGCCACGGCGCCACAAACATGGCCATGGTCCGCCACCTCGCCCTCAAGCTCATCCGGGCTAGGCCTATCCATCAAGGGAAAGCGAAAACTCGCAACCTGGGATACCGGCTACCTCACCGCCGCCCTTCAAGCGCGTTAACCTGGACTCGTTGCCCTGTTCGATACTGTGGGAGCGCGGGTTATCTTCCCCCGTGGCGGTACATCGCGTCCCTCGCCTCTGCCTGGGGAGGAAGCCGAGAACGCAAACCGGGGAGGTTCACTGCGCTCCCATTCAGCCGTAACCGCTGGACCGTTCTTTTCGTGCCGCGATTGCTGGCTCACGGCAACCGGCGCAAGCGTAGCGTGACCGGGAAGTGGCATGTCGACAAGACGTCCTATCAAGGTCCGCGGCCAGTGGATGTATTTTTACCGCGCCATCGACAGTGTCGGCGACACAGTCGAATTCTGGTTCAGCGAGCAGCGTGATCTGCCCTCGGCCAAGCGGTTCTTCAGAACAGCGCTGGGCACATCCATGGCCGGCCCGACCGCGCCGTCATCGATGGTAGCCAGACCAACCAGGAGGCTATCGTTTCCTGTGACATCACCAACCGCTTGCAGGATCGTTCCCGGAATCGGCTGAAGCCGATCCGGATCCGCAAGAGTAAATACCTGAATAACCGGATCGAACAGGACCATCGGCGCATTAAGCGCCGCATCCGGTCTATGCTCGGCTTCAAATCACCAGCATCAGCCCCAATGACCTAAACGGCATCGAAATTTTGACATGATGCGTAACCAAAAGGCGAGGTTCGCCTTCACCTATCCATCGCTGGCCGAGCAGTTCCACATCCTTGCCACGTGATTGGCCTTGTGTCAGACCTCTCTGAGCTCCCATTCAGCTGTGCAACAAAACCCATTGCAGCCTCCTGTCTGCCAAAAGACCTACTCCAGAGTGCACCAACTCAGGAGGTATTAGTTCACAGGCCGTCAAACAGCACTAATAGCTGAGCATGATATCTCGGTATATCTCAACCGCTTTGGCTAGCTGATCTATTTCAACGAACTCGCTGTTCGTATGGGCCTGATCGATACTTCCGGGGCCGAGAATAATGCAGGGTATTCCCGCCAAGGAGAGCTGACTTGCATCCGTACCATAAGGAACACCGACGTACTTGCCTGTTCCGGCAACTTCAGCACATGCCTTTGAGGCCACTGCTGCAATTTTGCTCGACTCGGCACTTCCCGGAGCTGGATCTTCCAACGCAGGTAGCAGAGAGCGCACTTTAATTTTATCTTCACTCTGGCGGAATCGTTCTAATATGTTCTCTACCTCCTGTATCGCTTCCTGCGGCCGCTCTCCTGGTATGAGACGTCGATCAATCCAAATACGGCATACCGGCGGCACAGTCGTTAGCTCTATGCCCCCTTCGATAAGACCGACGGTTAGAGTTGGGGAGCCGACTAATGGATGTGTCCGCAGCGCCAAGGTCTGATTAAACTCGTCAAGTGCCAATACTATCCTAGCCATTCCCGTGATCGCATTGACCCCGAGATGGGGCTTCGAAGTATGCGCGGCGACGCCCTCAACTTCGACTTGCCAGCGGACCGAGCCCTTGTGAGCGACAACAAGTTCTAAGTCAGTTGGTTCACCGACCACTGCCGCGTCATAGGACACGCCGGATTGAGCAATGGCGCGAGCGCCAGCTTTGGGGCCCTCTTCGTCAATGCCCGCCGCGACGACGATTGTGGCATTGGGCTGGCGGTCTCCAAGAGTGCTAAGAGCGATCAACATAGCCGCAAGCGAACCCTTATCGTCGCAAGCACCTCGACCATAGATCCGCCCCTCCCTTTGCTCGCCAGAGAACGGGTTTGACTTCCATTCGCCTGTAGGCACCGTGTCCATGTGCGCTAAAAAAAGGACGCGCTTGTCAGGATCCCGCCCCTGTGCCCAGGTTAACAAATTCGAGCGGCCATTCACCACGTGCTGTATTTCACATGGGAGATTTCGTTCCCTGCAAAAACCCTCAAGAAACTCAACGACCCCTTGTTCTCCACTTCCTGTTTGCGACAATGCCGGGTTGACGCTCTCAATCTTAACAAGTTCTTGTAGGAGGGCTACAGTTTCCGCACACACGGGTGACATACATTCTCCTGTTGTAATTGACTGGCTTTCCGTTACTTCAACTGGTAGATTGCCCCCGGTGATGGCGGCCGCGTTGGCGTGACTCAACCCGCCTCGAGGTGGGGTATCGCGCTGGGCTATTGGCTCCGCCATCTAATTCCCTGACTCTTAGATGCCGCTGCGAGTGAAAGCTATCGAACCAGGTAGCCGAATTCGAGCGCCTTATACGTCGCCTGATCATCAATTGTCAAACAGCTATTCCCGTAGAAATGTATGCTGATCTTACGGCCTGACGGTCAGTGGTTTTTAGGTTTTGCGAGGCAGCAATTGATTGAGGCGAATAGTCGGTAGCAGACGTTGTCGGCCATCGGCAGTATTGCGGCAGCTGCGGCAAGCAGGACAACTGCCAGGTCGGGGTCTCTCTGTCGGTTACCCCGAGCAGGCGAGCCTGCCGATTGCCTCTCAGCTCAATCTTCCGGAAAGCTGAGCGAACGGCCCTGCCCTGACCGGCGGGCCAAGACAGGCGTGGCAGAGAATGTGATCTTCCCCCGAATCACGCTCGCGCAGATCCGGGCGGCGCTGGATGCCGGCATCTCACGGGGCGTGGTACTGTCCGATGCCGGCGACGGCAATGACACCCTTCCGCGGCGGATGAAGATGAGTTTGACGTATGTCGTCGGCGTCCAGTCCTCGATCCGCCTGAAGTCGCTGGCGCGCAACCCTTGCCGGCGAAGCCGTGGAGCGGGACGCGGACGCCCGCCCTCGCGCGTTCGGCGGAAGGCTGAAAATGCGCCGGTCTCAGCCAAGGAACTGGTGCAAGCCTTGCCCGAGGACGTCTGGCACATGGCTACTTGGCGCGATGGCTCCAAGGCGTCGCTTGCCTCACGCTTTGTCGCCGTTCGGGTTCGGCCGGCTCATCGCGATACTGGCGCTCCGTCACCCACGCTGAGGAATGGTTCCGGATCGGCCAGATGGCGAAGTCGGGCCAACCAAGTGCCGGCTCTCGACCTTGCCTGGAAGACCAAGCTTGCCGACTTCTTCGATTAGGCCAAGATGCGATGGCGGATCGAACAGGTCTATCAGGAACTCAAGCAGGAGATCGGCCTTGCCCACTATGAGGTACGGCGCGGCTCCAACACCACGCAACGCTCGCGATTGCCGCCTATGGATTCCTGGTCTCCGAACGCAGTCAGATTCCCCCTCAGCCTCACGGTTGGCCGCTCCTCAAGCCACCTGCCGAAGGTTACCGACCCCGCGGCGCCGCCGCTTAGCCCCGAACGCCACGTCGCCAAACTCATCCCCACCATCCGGATTAACTCGCCCGCGCCCTGGCCCGGCGGCTGCCACGATGTCCATGCTGCCACCAACTTGTGAAACAGATAGGATCGTCAGCAAGTAATCGTTTGACAATCGATGATCGACTGATAGTTCTTTAGGGCACCGCAGGGAGGAGCATGAATGTCACAGGAACTCGAGTATCTCAGCCGCTACGTCGTTGCAGGCCGCCTGAGCCGACGTGAATTTCTCGGGCGTGCGACGGCGCTCGGCTTTTCAGCGCCGTTCGCGAATGCGCTCCTCACCAGCGCTGCACGCGCCCAGGAGCCAGTCCGTGGCGGCATTCTGAAAGCCGGCCTCAGTGGCGGGGCGGCGACCGACAATCTCGATCCGGCTATATTCTCGACGTTGTCGGGCGTCTTCGGAGAATCCTGCTGGGGCGAGTATCTCGTGACGCTGGGGCGTGACGGCGGACTGGAGTATCGCCTCGCCGAGGAAATCAACCCATCTAAGGACGCCAAGACCTGGACGATGAAGATCCGGAAGGGGATCGAGTTCCACAACGGCAAGACCGTGACAGCGGAAGATGTGGTGGCGACACTCGAGCGTCATTCCGACGCCAAGTCAAAATCCGGCGCGCTGGGCTTGATGCAGAGCATCGACACCATCAAAGCAAATGACGACGAGGTCGTCGTGACGCTGAAGGAAGCGAATGCTGAATTCCCATATCTGATGACTGATTATCACCTGATCATTCAGCCGAACGGTGGCAAAGAGAATCCGGGAGCCGGCATCAGCGCCGGGCCCTACAAGGTGACTGTCGACGAGCCCGGCGTCCGCTACGGAGGTGAGCGCTTCGCCAATTTTTGGCAGTCCGACAAAAGGGGCTTCGCCGACCAGGTCGAGCTCCTCACCATCAACGACAATACCGCGCGCATCTCCGCGCTGCAGGCCGGCCAGGTGCATATGATCAACCAGGTCGACCCCAAAGTCGTTCATCTCATCGAGCGCGCCCCCAACCTGAAGGTCGAGGTCGTGGCGGGTCCCACCTACTATGCCTTCAACATGTTCTGCGACACGGCGCCCTTCGACAATAAAGATCTGAGAATGGCGCTCAAGCTTGCCATGGACCGCGAGGAGATGGTCGACAAGATCTTGCGCGGCTACGGCACGGTCGGCAACGACTTCCCGATCAATGCGACCTATCCGCTCTTCCCCGACAACATCGAGCAGCGCACCTTTGATCCGGACAAGGCCAAGTTCCACTATCAGAAATCGGGCCATAGCGGGCCGATCCTGCTTCGCATCTCGGACGTCGCTTTTCCAGGCGCGGTTGACGCCGCCCAACTCTACCAGCAAAGCTGTGCTAAGGCTGGCATTACCGTCGAGATCAAGCGCGAGCCGAGCGACGGCTACTGGAATGAAGTCTGGAACAAGCAGCCCTTCTGCGCCACCTGGGGGTCCGGGCGCGCGACGCAGGGCCAGCTGTACTCGATCTTCTATTCGTCGACGGCGGCATGGAACGAATCGCACTTCTACAATGAGAGGTTCGATAAGCTTCTCGCCGAGGCGTTCGCTGAATTCGACCAGGATAAGCGCAAGAACCTCTACCGGGAGATGGCCATCCTCTTACGCGACGAGGGTGGCGCGATAGTGCCGATGTTTAACCAGGTCATCGACGCCATTTCGGATAAAGTTGGCGGCTATGTCCCCTGGAGAGACTCCCTGATGAACGGTGAAGCGTTCTCCAAATGTTGGCTGATTTCTTGATCCGAAGCTGGCCGCAAATGTCGCCCATCGGGACAGGTTGTCAGTGAGGAACGTCACAGCCGCTTAAGGCGGCAGTGAGTTAAGGTTCTGCAGGACGTCTCGGTTAATGTCCATCCCGGCCCAAACGCTCGCTGTAGTTGGCGAGTCGGGCTCCGGAAAAATCCACACTCGCCCGCGTCATCACCGGGCTGCTGCCGCCGATCGCCGCAGCATCACCTTCGCCGGCCGCACACTAACGCCCAGGCTTGCCGACCGCTCCAGGGACGATGTTCGAGAACTGCAGATGATCTACCAGAGTATGCGCTGTTCTCAGGCCCCGGCCTTGAGCGGCATGGGTCTGTAGGCGCAAGGCAGCAGATCGTCGATCTGGCCTTGTTCATGGCCGGCGACGATCCGGGCGATCACGTCAACGAGGGAGGTGTTAGGCTAGACGCCGTTGAGCTTGCATCTCTCAATCGGCGACGCGATCGTTGCCCAATGCTCGCCGCCGGCCGTCAGAGCCGGCGAAGAGCGCGTTCTTGCGGTTCAAGGCGATGGCGATGGGTCGGATGGCGCGCTCGACGACGTTGGAGTCGATCTCGATGCGACCATCGTCGAGGAAGCGGCTGAGACCCGCCCAACGCGAGAGCCCGCAACGAGTAGCCTCGGCCAGCTTGGTCTTCTGGCTAATGAGGGTGAGTTGCTCCCTAAGCCACGGCTCAAGGGCATTGATGACAGGACGGCTTCTCTCCTGCCGGACGGCGCGGCGTTCATCGGCGGAGCGATCGCGGATCTCGCTCTCAACATGGTAGAGTTGGGCGATGCGGGCGAGCGCCTCCGTCGCGATCGGCGCGGGGCCGGACTGCGCGAGCTCATAGAAGCGGCGACGCACATGCGACCAGCAAAGGCTAGGCTCACGGCGTTGCGTTCGGCCAGCGCTTTTGCCCGCTATCCGTCGACTTGCAGGGTCCCGGCAAAGCCCTGAAGATGCCGGATCGGTTGCTCGGTCTTGTGGTCCGGTGCGTAGAGATAGGCGACGCCTAGCGGATCGATCCCGCCCCACGGGCGGTCGTCACGGGCGTAGGCGAACAACTGTCCCGTCTTGGTCCGCCCCGGCCCGGATCGAGTACGGGCGCGGTGGTCTCGTCGGCGAAGAGTTTGTCCGATGCCTTCAACCGCTCGAACAGCCGCTCATGCACCGGCTTCAGGAGGAAGGCAGCCTTGCCGACCCAGTCGGCAAGCGTCGAACGGTCGAGGTTAACGCCCTGGCGGGCGTAGATCTGGGCCTGACGATACAGGGGCAGATGGTCGTCATACTTCGACACCAGCACATAAGCCACCGTGGCCTATGGGGGAATTCCGCCTCGACGAGCCGGGCTGGAGCCGGCGCCTGGATCACTACCTCTTCGCAGCGCGACAGGCATACTTCGGTCGACGGGTGACGATCACCCGGAACTGGGCGGGGATCATGTCGAGACGTTCGGAGAGGTCCTCGCCCATTACATGCAACTGGCCTCGGCAACACGGGCAGATCTTGTCGGCGATATCGATTACCTGCTCGACGCGCGGCAGATGGGCGGGTAACGAGCCGCGGTTGGCGCGGCGCTTGCGAGCCCGGGCATCCCGCTTTGCAGGTTCTGCGGCATCCGCGCTGGCGAAGCCCTCTGCCTCTACCCCAGAAGCAATTGGTCCTCCGGCAGGCTTTCCGCCCTCCGCCCGAAGCGATGGCGCTGCAACTCCTTGATGATTTGGCGGAGCTCTTATTCTCCGCACGTGCGGCCAAAAGCATCGCCTGAAGCGCGTGAGGATCGTCGGGAAGGGCAGAGGCCGCGTCGGTCACGAAGCGGATAAAGTATGGATTCCAGTGATTTGGCAATGATGTGATGGTCAGCTCGCCGCAATAGGAACACGCGTCTCGCGCGTCTCATGCACCCGCCGGCCAGTCAAGGCCTTCCAGCAGTGCCTGCAACTGTGCCGCCGTCAGTCGCACGAGACCATCGGTAAGGCCCGGCCAGCAGAACTTGCCACCCCCCAGCCGCTTGGCGACAAGCATACGCCCGTGCCGTCGAAGTAGACGAGCTTGATGGTCGGCCCGCTTGGCCCGGAACACGTAAACCGCGCCCGAGAACGGATCCGCGCCCATCGCCTCGCGCACGAGCGCTGCCAGACCTTCCGCTCCCTTGCGGAAGTCGACCGGCTTCGTCGCCACCATGACCTTGACCGCTCCCATTGGCCCGATCACGACGTTGCCCTCAGCGCACGGATCACCGCTGCAACCGTCTTCGAATCCGCACCACGACCCTCCCATTGCGATGCCGTGTCGATCTCGAGCTCGATCACATCTCGAGCCGGCTCCCGCTTTCTTGGCTGTGGCCGATGCTTCTCCGCAGCCTTCGCAAGCGGCGCCGTCACCACCGCGGGCACGAACATGGATTCCCATATCGCTGCCTCCCGCATCGGCCGGCGAGCAGCCCGACGCCAGGTGAACAATTGCTGCGGTGAAAGGCCATACCGGCGCGCCACTGCACAAACCGTCTCGCCCGCCTCGTAGCTCTCCGCCACTATCCGGGCCCTCTCCTGCGGCGGCCACTCACGCCGACGACCATCCGGGGCTCAGGGCGGCGATCCGCGAAGTGCTGCCCGAAGCGGTGTGGCAGCGCTGCTACGTGCACTTCCTCAGGAACGCGCTCGACTACGTGCCGCGCAAGGTCGACGACGATTGCCTGATGGAGCTCAGATGGTTCTATGACCGGCGCGATCTTGCCGAGGTCAAGCGCGATCTGGCGCAATGGATCGGCAAGTGGCAGGCCAAATACCCGAAGCTGGTGGACTGGGTGGAAAACAACATCGAGGAGACGCTGAGCTTCTATCGGCTGCCGCTGCCGCATCACAAGCACATGAAGTCGACGAACATGCTGGAGCGGCTGAACCAGGAAATCAAACGACGCACCCTGGTCGTCCGCATCTTCCTCAGCCCGCGGAGCTGCCTGCGGCTGGTGCGGGCGCTGGCGGTGGAGATCCACGAGAACTGGCTGGAGGCGACCCGCTATCTCAACATGGATCACCTGCGCGAACACAAGAAGGAGAGCTTGAGGGCATTGGCCGCCTGAGACGCGGCCGCCATGTCCGCCGCTCCGCTAAACACGGGGGCTGCGCGGCGGACACGCCAACGTCACTGCCAAGCCCTTTTGCTGATGGGGTGGATGCCAGCCTTCTCCGACGGCATCGCAATGTGCCAAAGTTTGTGGTGTTAGCGCCACGCAAAGGAGAGGCAGGCATCCATGGAAAAGGTTACCATCATTGGGATCGATCTGGCAAAGAACGTCTTTCAGCTGCACGGGGCGGCAGCTGATGGATCGGTTGTGTTCCGCAAGAAGCTGTCGCGCCTGCAGTTTTGCAAGTTCATGGCGAGTCAACCGGCATGTGTCGTGACGATGGAAGCGTGCGGCAGCTCCCACTACTGGGCCCGTCAGATGGCTCGGCTTGGCCATGAGCCAAGACTGATTGCCCCGGCCTATGTCAAACCGTTCGTCAAGCGGCAGAAGAACGACGTCGCCGATGCGGAGGCGATCGTCGAAGCAGCGCAACGACCGACAATGCGCTTTGTCGAACCGAAGACCAAGGAGCAGCAGTCCCGGGCTATCGTGTTTCGCACCAGAGAGCAGTTCGTGAATCAGAGAACCGAATTGGTGAATGCGCTGCGCGCGCACCTCTATGAGTTCGGTTATGTTGCTCCGCAAGGCATCGGCCACCTGCCACGTCTGGCAGAGATCGTCGAGGACGAGAGCGCAGACCTGCCGGATCTGGTCCGTGACATCTGCAGCGCTCTCCTTGACCAGATCGACCAGTTGAGCAGCCGGCTCGCGGCATTGAAGAAGACGATCGACACGCTGTCCAAGCAAGCTGCAACATCTCGGCGCTTGCAGACCATGCCCGGTGTCGGCCCTATCGCTGCCCTTGCCATTGAAACCTTTGCGCCACCGATGGAAGCCTTCAAGTGCGGTCGCGATTTCGCCGCCTGGCCCGGGCTGGTCCCTCGGCAGAAGTCGAGCGGCGGCAAGCAACGGACTAGGGAAGGTATCGAAGATGGGCCAGCGCGATATTCGGCGGTTGCTCATCATCGGCGCCATGGCCGTGGTTCGATGGGCATCTCGGAGGCGCGCACCCGACGGTTCCTGGCTTGCCCGCTTGATGTTGAAGAAACCGCGCATGCTGGTGGCAATCGCGCTGGCCAACAAGATGGCGCGTGGCATCTGGGCCATGCTGACGAAACAGGAGGACTACCGAGATCCGGCGACGGTGCTTGCGTGATTTGCAACAACGCACCTGAGACCGGGACGTCGGGGATGTGAGGAAGGCATGAACTGCATGGGCAAATGATCGATCAGATCGGGGTCAGGAAAACCAGAGTCAAGTTGAGAGCCCACGCAAGCTCGCTTTGCTGATTTGGACCTGATCCGCGCATCACCATACCGGCCCGCGGCACATGGAACGGCCGCAAATCAAGGCCTGACACATGACCGCACTCGATCACATGTCCAATGCTTCAGGTTCCTCCTTGCAAAATGGCTGGCATCCACACAAGAACTTGACGCACACAACTGAGCTTCTCATCGACTCATCGGCGGTAAGGGCGCATCGCTGTGCGGCCGCCGGCAAAGGGGGGAGCAAAATCAGGCCATCGGTCGCTCGAGAGGCGGACGGACCACCAAAATCCATGCTCTGACGGATGGATTTTGCCGGCCGGTCGCTTTCTCCTGACCGGCGGCCAGGTCGCCGATTGCAACTGCCGGGGCGCTGCTGATCGAGCAGATGCCGGCGGCGCCAATCCTGCATGCCGACAAAGGCTATGACAGCAATGCCATCCGGGAGCAGGTTCGCGGACGCGGCGCCTTCGCCAATATCCCGCCCAAGGCGAACCGGAATAGAAGAACTGCTTCTGGCCCTTTCTCTACAGAAACCGCAATGCGATTGAGCGCATGTTCTGTCGCATCAATGACTTCCGCCGCATCGCAACCCACTACGATCGGCTCGCCCGGAACTTCCTCGCCGCCGTCTGCATCGCCGCAACCGTCAGCTACTGGTTATGAGTCTTGGCCCTAGGCTAGCGATTGGCCTTCTGCAGTGCGGGCATTTGATCGGCGGCGGTTGTGCGAGCGCGTTTAGGATTGGCTGTCGAACGGCTGGCAAGCTTGGTTGCGGCGGCGGGGCCTGGATTCTTTTTTCCCCTCTCGCCTGGTTGCGGCGGCGAGATTGCAGGAAGGCATAGGCAGTCATGGTCATCAACGCGTGCCGGTGGAGGCCTGTCCATGAGCGCCCCTCGAAGTGATCGAGGCCGAGTTCTTCCTTGAGCTGTCGATGCGCCTGTTCGCAGACCCCGCGCGCCTTGATAGCGCCTGCGAGTTCCTTGAGCGGGATGTCGGCGGGAAGGTTGGAGAGATAATATTTGCGCTCGCCGGTCGAGCGACGCTCGCCGATGACCCAGAACTCTTCTCCAGGCAAGTGCTGGGCGCCCATGTCGCGGATGCGTTGGGGCGGGCCGTCGGCAACCCGAACACGGACAGCGGCGAAGCGTGCTGAGAGGCGGCCCTTGGTGCCACGTCGCCAACTGACCGTCCTCCATCGGGCTGTCTCCAGCATCGCTTGGGCAGTGGTCGACTTCGCATCCGGGAAATGCCGTTGGCGCGGGCGGCTGCGGGCCGGCAACGGGGAAGATCATCGCCACGTCGGCGGGATAGACCTTTGCTTGAACGGGATGCCGACGGCCCAGGCAAGGGGCGTGCGGTCAGCGCCGATCCCGCCCTGCTCGATCGCGCCGGTATACCTGATGAGCATCGTGCGTACAGGACCAAGCCCGAGATCGCCCTGGCCGAGATCGACGACCTCCCATGAATCACCGAAGACGTCTCTTGGGAATCCTCAAATGCGCCCGCCTCTAAACCCTGGCGGTTCGCGTGTATTCGCTTACGTGGGAAAATGTCCACCTGCTATAAGGCCAAAACGACCACTCATCCGGCGGGATCATGGGCGCGCCTAGCGTCGGATCGAGCTGCCATGCCTCGGGATCGGACTGCGATGACTTGCTGGCAACACGGCGGCTGAGATTGTCGACTTCCTGCGACATCGAAATGCGCCTCCCTTTAGGTGTGGGCCCTACGGCCACGGATAATAAAACCATCGTGTGCATCGTTAAGCATTGCTTCGGCATCAGCCTCAGCAAGTGGCCTTCTACTCTTCCAGAACCTTCAGGTGCGTCGGGCACCTACTGCGGTAGACGGAGCGTGCTCTGGGCGTATGACCTAAAGAATGAGCCCGCATCGGCGATGTTGGGTGTGAGCCCGGCGAGCATAAGTGCATGCCACAGCGTCACTTGGTTGGCCGTGATAACTGGCCGACCTGCAATCTTCTCAAAAGAGTCCGCGCGTCTCAACGAACTGATGGAAGTACACGGAATTAGTATCGGGTCATCGGAAAGTGTTGTCGACGAAACGAACTCAGCCAATTCTGTTTCGCAGTCGCTATTAAAAACGTGTTGGCCCGGTACACGCGTCATATGTCGGATGTTTCCAACACCAATATCTGCGTCAGAGAGAAACGAGACCATTTTTTGCGTGCGCTCAGGTTCATACGGCGATACAATATCAACTCGCTTTGCGCCAAGTACGTCAAGTGCAGCCAAAAACGCCATTGCCGTGCTCGATGCGGGTACCCCAGCACTGTCAGCAAGCAGCTGAATCTGGCGCTGTGCGTACTGCATTCCCTTAAAGAAACTGGCTGCTGTGCAGGCCCATACGACCGAATGGCATCCGCTTTTCCCTAACTGACACGCAGCCGCCGAAAGTACCTCTTCCGTGGCCAAGTGCTCACAAAATTGAGCTGCACTACCGAAGCGCAACGCAGTTGGGAACGGTATAAGAAATGACATATATTCAACGTTCTTCACGTTGTGATTGTCGATCCACCTATTGATGTATTGATCGTCAATCAGTTCATAGGGTACCTCTCCATCATCAGGAAAAATTATACCGATTCTTTTCTGCATCTGGCCACTCCTTTGTCGCTGTTTATCTTGGACACGACGCTACCTTCGCGCAAACATGAACTTTCCCGGACAAGCCGAGCTTTGCCGTTGGTAGCCTCCCATCAAACGATTTGATCATCCATGCTGACGGTATGTACTGATAAACAGACTGCCAGATGCGATGCGACCCGTAGCAGCGCCGCTTCTGCGTGACTCAACCAGCAACGAGGAGGTGGTTAGCGACGCGGGGCTATTGGCTTCGCCATCAAACTGCCTGACTCTTGGATGCCGCCCTGAACTAGAGAAAGCTATCGAACCAGATCATTCGAGGCGCCTTATACGTGGCCTGAGCATCGATTGTCAAACAATTTAATCTCAACGATCTTAGGCTGATGGCGACGCCTAGCGTCTGATCCGGTGGCCTGTCGGTCAGCGGTTTTTAAAGGTTGCGAGGCAGAGACCATCGATCGAGGCGAGAAGGTCGGTAGCAGACGTTGTCGGCCATCACCTGGATCGTGAGCATGAAACAATTGTTTGAGAATCGATGCTCAACTGCGGCTAATTAAGGGCACCACAGGGAGGAGCACTTAATGTCACAGGAACTCGAGTATCTCAGCCGTGGCGTAGCTACGGGCCTGTTGAGCCGACGTGAATT
>NZ_JBVVQU010000066.1:0-32881 GCF_055811555.1 Mesorhizobium sp. WSM4813 | reverse complement strand
ACGCTTCACCCCAGCCGAATGCGCCAACTACTTCAAGGCAGCTGGATACGACCCAGATTAAACAGGACGCGCTCTAGCTAGCCGCGCGCCTGACCGTCACCGCAAGATTACCACGGCGCTGCGCGAGAGGCGGACGGAAGCAGCCCGAGACTATCTGGCCGACGAAATTAGCATGACCGGCGACTTTCTGCAGGAGGTCGTGACCTTCCGGACAGAATGATTACTTCACGAATAGGTGCGCTCCTCGAACGGCGTCGCTGCGATCATTTCATGAATTGCCGTCACAAATGCGGCCTCGGCCGGATTAAAGCTTCGGCGCGGGTTCAGGACGAAATGGATGTCGATCGCGGGCAGTTCTTCCCATGGCGGCAATGGCCACAGAAGTCCGGAATTTACTTCCCGTCGTGCGATGTGAACCGGGAGCGCGCCAATGCCGAGACCGCTAACGATCATACGCCGCACCTCCGGCAGGTTTGCCGAAACGCCGCGTCCCTCGGGTTGCAGATTGACCCGCTCGCGTAGCTGGCGCACTAGGTAGAGCGGGCCATTCTCTATTTCGGTCTGGAACGAGACCGAGGGCTGGCCCGACAACGCCTCTGGGGCAATTTCCATCTTGCCGAACAGCGGGTGGCCGGGTCCGCAGAATAGACCGAAGAACTCGCGAAACAGCACGCGGTTTTCCAGTTGCGGATCTTCCTCGCGCATGAGGCACAGCCCCACCGTAGCCTGGTTCTGCCTTATCCGGCTGAGGACCTCGGCACTGTCAGTGATCGATATCGAATAGGTTACCTCGGGATAGGCTTTGTTGAACTGCGCCAGCGCCTCGTCGAAATGCGGGCATACCACGTGGCTTGTCATTGCGATGGCAATGTGCCCGGTGATCACGCTTTCAGCGGCCGCCATCAGCCCTGGCAGGCGCGAAATCGACCCAAAGAGTAGGCAGCTTTCGTGATAGAGCGTTTGACCCGCCGGCGTCAGCGCGAAATGGCCGGGCCGTCGATCCAGAAGTCTTTTTTCGAGAGTGTCCTCGAGCCGCTTCAGCGCACTTGAGACTGTAGGCTGACTCAGCGCCAAGAATTGCGCCGCGCGCGTGATTCCGCCCTGCTCAACAACCACCGTGAAGGTGCGCAGTAGGTTCCAGTCAAGCCGCCAAACGAAACGCTCTTCGTAGGGGCGCATCATAAATCCGCTCAATGATAATGAGTACTTTATCTGTTTGCGCTATGTGGCGCGGTCAGTCAAGCTCCCTCGGCCTGTCCAGACGGCTCCCGAAAGCCGTTTGCAATCAGAATCGATGTAACTGGTGTGGGCGAGACCTTTGGCGAGCAAATGCAATAGCGCCTGAACGTCTGTGCCTGTCGCGCCAGAGGCTGAGGCGGGTCACAGAAAACCAGTGCCTGAGAGAGAGACCGGATGTAATCTGGAGGATGATAGTACGAGATATACTGAAGGGCGGCATCCGCAGACACCCCTTTCAGGTAATTCACGGCAGCGCCAGTGACAAGTAGGCGGCGACCGTACTCGGTGGCGCTGGCTTCCTCGATCGCCTCTTCGACACCGGGCGGCAAGAATCCTACTGGGCGCATTGCAACTCTGGCCCGCGCACTCGAACGTGTATTCCGAAATACGGTATTGCCTTTGCTAGGTCGGCATTCTCGCACACGATCGGAGAGTGTCCACCGAGTTCAAGGATGCAGCGCTACAAATTATTCGCCGCGAGCATGATTAGCTGTTTTCCAACAGCCGTTGAACCCGCGCCACGGTGAGGATCGGTCCTGAACGGCTCTTCATGAAGCAGTCTCGCTTCCTTCGGTACGCGCGTCAAGATGGTCGGCGGCCAGTAAAATCCCGGGCATTCAAGTGGGGCGCCACCGGTCTTGATGCGGGGGCCGCCCTCTACTGCGTCTTTGGTCCGGCGTTGCATGGTTTCGATTCGCCGCGCGTTTGCCTATATCGAGGCATCTGCTCAGTGCCAATCGTGAAAGTCTTGACGTTCACGTCCCTATATGAGGAATTTTTATCCCGAATGACCGAACGTCCGAAAAATCAGGAATCGGTCCACCGGACGATCCTGCAACGCAAATGGGGCCAATGGCATGGAGGATCACCGGGCAGGCCGCCGCCAGAGCGGGGCAAGCTTGCGAGCGATAATAACGGCCGGACAGTCCACGGCGTAAGGCAGCGACGATTGCCTGAAGTCCACGGTGAAATCCGACCGGGCACGTCCTTTATATCTATCTCGAAACGAGATGGTAGGCAAGTAACAAACTAGGGCCATAGGGTGGAAATTAGCGCTGTCCTGGACCTAATAAAGCAGGTCAGTTACTGCTGGCGAGAGCCAGAATCTCGTGGGCGCGTCTAGCCACTGGCGGATCAATCATTTTACCATTCAACGAGAATGCAGACAGTCCACGCGTCGCGGCATCACTTTCCGCCGCGACGACACCGCGGGCCCATTCGAGTTCCTGCGCGCTTGGCGAGAAAGCCTCATTGAAAATGACCACCTGAGTCGGATGGATCGCCAAAGCTCCAGCAAAGCCAAGCCGCCGCGCATGCGCCGCAACTTGACGAAGTTTGTATGTGTCGCACAGCTCGCCGATGCTTCCTACGAAGCCCAGCGGGAGCAAGCCGGCCGCACGGGCGGCAAAAAGAACAGAAAGGTTCGGCGTCAACAGAAGGTCGAACTCCGGCGCGCCGCCTACAGCGGCGCTGAAGTCTTCAGGACCGAGCGCCATTGCGACCATCCTGGAATGCGCTGACGCAATGGCCGCGAGCCTTTGCAAGGCCGCCGGGGTCTCGATCTGGGCAAGAAACTTGATGCGTCCCAGCGGAAGATTTCTTTCACGTTCAAGTTCTGAAACCGCATTCGCGATCTCTAAAACCCACTCCGCCGAATCCGTTTTCGGCAGAACCAGTGCGTCAACACCAGCTATTACGGCTGCATCCAGATCGGCCGCCAAGGCGCGCAAATCACGATTGACGCGAACCAAAACAGATGCGCCATTGCGCGCCACCTTTGCCACGGATCCAGAAAGCTGCTTCCTAGCCTCGCCCTTCTTGTCTTGGGGAACTGAATCCTCCAGGTCCAGAATGATGCCATCTGCACCCCTCTCATGAGCCGTCTCGACAAAACGCGGAACGTGAACGGGAACGAAGAGCAGGGATCTCCAGCGCGGCACAGACATCGCGCTTTCAACGGCCGGAACGGTGTCCTTCATCATGGATTCGCCTCTGCAGATTGGCTGTTGGCCTGACCAATGAGGAAAGGTCGGCTGAAGATTTGAGCAAAAGCGGCAGCAGTCAGTCCCATAGCCGATCGGTGCGCTTGGGTGACCCGAACTATCACGCTCTCTCTAAATCGCGAGCACACTCACCTTACCGACACACGCCCTCAAGCCGACGTGGCTCGTTCGCGTAGAAGCCCCAGAACCTCCGCACGGACAGCCTCGGTATGAGCGCCAAGGGCCGGGACTGGGCGCAGCGATGGGTGCTCGGAATTGAAAATCGCCGCGGGCGCTATCGTCTCTACGCTTCCGTCAGGTGTTCCAACCTGCACCCTACGAATGTGTGGATGTTTTGAAACCTCCGCCACTTCGTTCAGTCGGCCATATGCCAAGCCGGCCGCCTCGAGCTCCCGCATCGCTTCGTCGCAGGATAGTTCAGAAAAGCGCCGTTCAATGATTACATCAAGTTGCGCACGATGACCAAGGCGCTCCATATTATCGGAAAAACCAGGTGCCCGCGTGAGTTCCGGCTGCTTCAAGAATTTGGCGCAGAAATTTACCCATTCGCGGTCATTCTGAACCGAAAAGATGACGTCTTTGCCATCGGCGCATCGATAGGCGCCATACGGCGCCAGCGACGGGTGTTTCACGCCGGCGCGTTCCGTATGGTAGTCGCTGTAGTCGTTTTGCAGTACGGGCACGTTCATCCAGTCGGCGATGGAATCGAACAGTGACACCTGGATGCTTGTCCCTTCGCCGGTGAGCTCGCGGTAATACAGCGCCTGAAGAATGGCGCTATGCGCTGTCATGCCCGCCGAGATGTCGCAAACCGAAACCCCAACACGCGCGGGTCCCTGTTGGGTGCCGGTGATGGCGCATAGACCTGTTTCGGCCTGGACGATGAGATCATAAGCCTTCAAATTGGAATACGGCCCTGTCTCCCCGAAACCAGAGATGTCGCAGGTGATCAGCCGCGGAAAACGGCGACGGAGATCCGCAGACCCGAACCCCAGTTTAGCGATACTGCCCGGCTTCAGATTCTGGATAAAGACGTCAGAAGCGGCAATGAGCATGTCGAGGACCTCGCGGTCCGCTTCCGAGCTCAGGTTGAGACAGACCGACTCCTTGCCCCGGTTGAGCCAGATGAAGTAAGCGCTCTGTCCCCGCACCAACTTGTCGTAGTTTCGGGCAAAGTCCCCTTCGGGCCTTTCGACCTTGATGACGCGTGCGCCGGCGTCAGCAAGACGGGACGATGCGTAAGGCGCGGCCACGGCCTGCTCCACGGCCACGACAGTGATCCCCTCAAGAGAGTTTTGCATGCTACACCGCTTTTCATCCAATTTTTTCGTTTTGAGTCCGACGACGATTCAGCATCGCCAGCAACCGGTTTTGTTCGTTCCCAACAATTGAGAATGCCTCGTCGACACCCATTCCGGGCTTTGCGAGCATCATGTCGGCCTGGGTTGCCACCGATACGTGGACAGAAGCCTGGGCGGAGAGATCTGTCTCGGTACAGCTTCCCCCGACATACGCTCCGACCCTGTTTTCTTTGCAGAGGAGAACGGCGCGCGCTGTGTCGGCAATTGAGCCAACATCGGGCGTCTTGATTTGAACGAGATGCGTGGCCTTGGCTTCGGCAAAGAGCCTAATATCCTCAAGGGTATTGCACCTCTCATCCACGACAATGCGGGCGCTGGAACCCCGGCGGTCCAAAATCGATACGATCCTGGCATAGTTCTCAATTTGAGCTTTCGTCGAACCGAAATCCGCCGGCGACTCAATGTTGAGCGTGAAATCCGGAACGGTATCTGCAACCTTGCAGATAAAATCGGCGATGCGTTGCGGCTCCAGGCCGATTTCCTGACCAATCCACCCATACACATCGAAATGCAAGATCGGATGATACGCCGGGGGGCCGATTTCACGTGTCCTCGTTGCAACCCATTTCACAAACTCCAACAAGGTTTTGCCGTGGTCGCCGAACTTCTGCCGTGAGTTGATCAAGCCGTGAGGAAGAACATCCACGCCCTTCAAAATCATCTTGTCAACATTGATTTCGCGAGCATCGCCGCTCTGGCAGTAGATCGGGACGCTGCGCGTCGGCAGCGGCAGATCAAATTCTGCACATATGATCTCCGCCATAGTCTTGCGGTGAAGATGGGCCGCTACACGAAGGAGTGCTTGGCTGACGCCATACTCTATCGCGAGAGGCAGCCGATGATATTCGAAGCAATCGAAAACCTTCGAGCAGGCATCAAGATACTGGGATGCATCCACGTCCAGAAGCCGCGGGGCCACGACCCGCGAGGTCAAATCCGAGATTTGGTTCGTGTCAAACAGCGGTTCGCGTCCGCCAGCACCAGAGTACTGGACGTTCATCATGTCGCCCCAAACAACGGTGTCGTCGGTAAGGACAAGCCCAACGCTGACCGAAGATGCTGGGATGCGAATCGATTTGAACCCAGGCGTTGTCGGTGCGCCGGCATAGATGAAGCCGTCTTGGATCGCGCCGGACCTAATGGCTTCCTGATCGTCATAGAAAAATGCGCCGTTACCAGGCGCGAGGACGACATCTTTGATTTGCACTTCGTTTTCGCTCGATTTCAATCGGATCGCGTGGACGGTGGCTGAGTTCAATCAGCAGCCTATCAGACTATGGGCCACTTGGCCTCGAGTTCGCCAATATAATGTCCCGGCTAGTGCCATCGCATTTTTAGATGGCCGGCGCCCGCTCCATCAAGTTTGAAATATCGCCTTGCCGGTGGGAATTGCACCGGCAGGTGCGGCGGGAGGCTGTGGTTTGCGTATCGAACTTCTCTCATTACGCTACACATGTTCGGCAGATGGGACCCGCCAGAGGCTTGCCGCATTCCACCGCCTCGTACCATTACGCCACCATCTTTCGAGATCAATATCGACAGCTTCAGGCGCCGCCATGGAGCGAAAGCATGGCATAGGACGCGCATCTATGCCACACCCACCAACAGCGTCGCTGATGACGCACCGCGACAATCAAACCGACAAACTCTGTTGCGCGTGACATCAATGCCGCGATCATCACCTCCGCCGCGATGCCAGCCTCTCCCAGATAGTCGCGCTTCTCATCAGCATTGTCGCGCCAGCGTCGATGGCGGTGCTGCGCGAGCCGGGCATGATTGCGCCTGCACCACCGCCGCGATCACCCCGGAGGACCAGGTCTGACGGGTTCAGCGAATGTCTAGGACATGAAGGCGGGCTGGCGTCGAGGTCTGTTCCAGAATGTCTCGGTTGGTTCATCTTTGGTGAGGAGCTCAGCCCGTCGTATGCAGACGGCACTGGACACCTCTCATTGCAGCGCCGGAAATTCGCCGGCATCTGCGTTGCCGCCAATATGCGGCGTCGCATTATCCAAAGCCGCGGTATAGCGGATGGCGTGAGTTGAACGTGATGTCGTCGCTACCGATCTCGACCAACCTTCCAAGATACAGGACGCACTCCTGTCGGCGATCGACCACAACAGGCAGGTCGTGGGTGATGAACAGCAGGCGCCACATATTGTGCTTGTGTGCTTGTCCGCAGGTCAGCCAGGACCGGAAGAATCTGTGGGCGTGTCGAAACATCGAGCATCGACACAGGTTCGTCCGCAACGACTAACTGCAAGCGCTCCGGAAATCACTACCCTCAGGCGCTGCTCTACAGACAAGTCTTGGGGAAGCGGATGACGAAATTATCTGGAGGAGAGCCCGACCGCCGTAAGCGCTTCGTGACTTAGGTGTGGCGTTGTCGACCAGACGCAGCGACCGCAACGGCTCCGCCACGAACACCGGGTATCGCGAATTGAGCGCCTGATAGGCGTCCTGAAGACAATTTGCACGCGAGGCCGGTAAGGGCGTAAGCCGACAATGCTTGAACGGACCTCATGTCGCGGCTTCGAACAACAGCTGCCACCAGTCGGCTGAGCAAGTTTGGTGACGACGCGGCCACCGTCTTGCCGCTTCCGATTCTCCGACAGGCCGACGGTCTCACCCCCTCGGACGTCGATTGCGTCTACAGCGCGCACGGCGTTGGCAGGTCGGCCTAGGACATGATAAACAGCCCGCTCTGCACAGAAAAATGACTTGCAGGCTTTCGAGACGCAGGAAGTCGGTGGTGTCAGGCATGAGCTGCGACCCCTGTCTTCTTGCGAGGACCGGTGAAGGTGACAGGCTACGCGTCCCGCCGGAACTTATCGAGGCTGCGGACTACCGTCGCACAAACCGCCATGGCCGACGGGCAATGCGGATGGAAGGCACAGCCTGACGGTCGGTTCATCAAGTTCGGGGTCACCGGGGACATGGTGCACGCCGGAATGTCAAATGCGCTTTTCGACGAGGTTGGGGAAATCGTTGTCTCAGACATCCATCTCGACGATGCGCCAGCGCCCATCCTTCCGACAGCCAAAGGCCGTCAGTTGCCCGTCGCCTGCCGATCCGGATTGTGCAGATAGGCACCCCATTGCTGGACACGCTCGTGATAAGCGCGTCGGCCCCGCCGCGCCGATCGTTGGCGTAGGCCTGATAGGCTGAACGTCGGAGCAAGAAACGCCATCGGCGCGAAAGGTCCCTCTCGGTTTGTGAGGATGTAAAAGGGTAGCCAATCCGCACCGGCACGGCACGTCAGGTGGAATGCATACGCGCCGCTGGGCATGTCATCCGGAACGGTCCAGGTGAAATCAGCTGCCATTGGCAATCGTCGAGATCGTCGTCGTGGAAATGGATGGCAGCGTATCGCGCGGTGCGTGACGCCAGCACACCTCTCGTCCGCTCCATTTCGCGCCGACCACCGCCCGGATCGGTTGATTGACGAGCAACCCGTGATGTTTCCCGGACCCCACATCAATGACACTTGAACTGTCGATCCCTTGCGAGAAATCCCATGCGGCTAGCACTTCGCTACCCCAGCTGGTCCACTTCCGCTAGGGGATTGGTGAAGGCTTCGACGCAGCCGCGCAAAATCGCAGGATCCTCGAGCTTGCCCGTGAAATGGCGTTGCGGCGAGAGCGCGCGCTCGGCCGAGAAGAGTACTGCGCCCGAAGACGGCAGGGTCACACCTGCGGCATGCCCTTTGACTTTAACAGGTTCGCCGTTGGTGAGCGGCTGCTGCCCGAGCACCACGCGTCCGGAAGTTGGGTCAATAGCGAGCCAGAGGCGATACCAAGCTTTCGGTTTGAGTGGCACCTTGGTTGCAAGCTCAAGCGACCCTTCCGGCCATGCGATTGAGGCCTCAGCGCCAGATTGGCCTATGGAAAAATGATGGTGTGGTCGCCGGTCTCCTCAGCCAATACGGCAGCCCAGGGATCGAGCACCCCCGGCTGGACCAGCAGCGTCCAAGTGTAGGCCGCACTCGGATCCCTTGCGGCCCCCTCTCAATGATGCAATGCGAGCCGAGCCTGACCTCCTGCCGGCGCCCTTCATGGGTTTGGTCGAGAAGATGCGACAAGTGTTCGAAGCGCATTCCTGGGCCCTGAGGATTCGGGTCGGCGCTGATAACGCGCAGGACACGCGTGTGATAGGGACTGGGCTCCCGTAGGCTCACATGCGCGACGAATGTCTCCCCCGGTCGAGATAGCCGGTGATCGGGATTTCGGTTGCGCGCATGTTTTTGCTGCCTGCTGCTATGTTGGACGGCGTGTTGCTCGGGCTACTTCGAGGGTTCAAGGCGTCGTTGTGTCATCGCAGCGAGCTGGGCCGCAATCTGGCCACGCCGACGTCGTTTTCGATGACGATCTCGGTCCAAAACTGCAATGCAGCACAACTGTGATTTTGCTGCGATTCCCGTCGCTTTCATCGTACTCCACACCGATATGCCACATCTTGAGATGTGGACCTCTTCCTCGTTCAACGCAGCCTGCTCCAGCGTGGTGAAGAACTCTTACACGATCGACGCGACCAACATCCGGCACAGATTTGTGATATCATAAACTGGCAGATTCGTGAGCCTGCGTATCGCCGGAGCGACCACAGGGAACACCGCACACTCAAAAAGAATGGATGCAATCTCGGGATGCACTGCTCTCAACCTAATGATACAAGCAGCGAGATCCGCCTCTATCGCAGCGACATCGGTCGGCGGCGCAGGGTATTCAAAAGAATCATGCCAGAACTTGGTACCTTCGATTCCGCCGATCACAACTCTCGAGCGCTCCGTCGGATCGCTGAGCTGGAGCATATCGTCGCCGAAATTGTTGGAGTCAAAAGTCAGGACGGCTATTTTGGCAGGCGGGGGTAGTTGACGGATCAGCAAGGGCAGGAGAAGCATGCTCGACATTGCCACGGGCACGTCTACAGCGGCGGCTACCGCTGCTTGATATCGGAACGTGAAGCCGCAGTCTGAACTGATCGCGACAGCGCCTCGCTGGACCAGGCGTTGCGCCGCTGCAACGTAACCGCGCTCAAGAACCGGATCGCCTGCCAAAATTCTTCTGCCCCTGGTTTCCTTCACGATTTCCGTGATGACAGGAAAATCAAAGGTTGCAGGATTCTCGATCGCGCCCGTTTCCTTACCCCTCTCATAGTTGGGCAACTCTCCTTGGTCGGAAGTCAGTATTCCGAGTGAGGCTTCATGTTGCAGTGCCACGTACGCAATGTCCTCAATAGATGGATGTGATCGATCGTATATAGCACTCATTACTGGTTCACTCTGGCTGCATCTTGATTTACCAGGTCTGACCATGCGTCACTCCGTGAGGTGAATACGTATCCTGCGAGAACGGACGAGCGATCACGAGTGTAAGATCTATTTATTGTGAGCTTGTCCTGCCGACGGGTCGCCGCAGTATTGTCTCAGAGAAGCGATCGAGACGGCCAGTTCCCGGAATTTAGGCTTTACGCATGTTTTCTTACCTGTGATATATTAAAACGCCCCGTTTAGATGCGTCATTGTGGTCATCGCAGCGAACTCGGCCGCAATCTGATCCCGCCGACGTTTTCCTCGATGGTGATCTCGGTCCCAAATGGTTTCGAGAGGGTCTGTAGACGCTCGAGAATGGCTTTTGCTTGTTGCGTAGGTGCGAGACTTGGGACGCCGCGGTTTGCAAACCTCTTCGAGTGTCCGAGTTCGATCGGATATAGCCGCAATTCCGCAAGCTGGTTCTGCTCGAACCTGCAGAGCGTGATAACGCTTTCAAAGAAGAGCGGGTCTGCGAATGATCCGGCCATTTCGGCGACTTTCACTTCGGCATCCGTGTCGACCCGCGGGTCCTTTGCGTATTCGTCAAACATGTCAGCGCCGCATGGGGTCCCGAGGTCATCCTCGAAGAAGTTCGCAAGGCCATAAAAGATCGGTCGCCCCTTGTAGATCTCGATGCCCCGTAACTGGTGCGATCCATGCCCGATGTATGCATCAGCGCCGGCATCGATGATACGATGCGCAAACGATGGTTCGTAATCGGGGATAACCTGGCGGCAATTATCAGGCTCGTGCCCGTGGTTCGTTAAAATGCAGAAGTCGGAGAACTGCTTGCCCCGACGAACGTTTCGTAGAATGTCGGCTATATCGCGCGGATTGGGTTCGTAGCTGACTCCGGCCGTGTCGCCGGCTTTGTATGTCGTTCCCTCCATCACGACCACGTTGGGATCTTCACCGCCAGGCCAGTGACAGGGCAACACAGCACGTATCTGCTTCAAACTTTTGAGCATTTCGGGAGGAACCACGATCGTTTTCGCCAGACGAAGGGCGTTGAGACCTGGTCTGTCTGGCGCTTCGCCAGCGGGCTCGCCGGCACGAGCCATAGGCATGAAAGTTGTAGCACACGAAACCAATGCCACGCGACCGCGTGCGGTCTCCAAGAAGCGAGCAGCGCCGGCTTGTGCAAGATTCTCGCCCACGCCAGCATGGATGATCCCATTCTGATCGAGCACCCGGCTTGTTTCGCGCATGCCTTCAACGCCCCAGTCAAGCGAATGGTTGTTAGCGCGACCAACGACGTTAAACCCCATCGCCTTTAAATCAGGTCCGACTTCCGGCAAGCTGAGGTGATAGGCGCCACCGTATTCTGCCTGTGGGTACCCATTGAACGATCGGATATCAAAGATGTTGACCTCCAGGTTGCCAAAAGTGACGTCAGCATCGCGAAGGATCTTGACAACGGCGCCGAACCCAGGATCCTGAGATTTGGTCACCGCCCGCGACACGATGAGGTCGCCGACTGCTACCATCGTGAAGCCGTCTGCCACGTTTGTTGCAACCGAGCCGACCACATCAAAGCCAGCACCTGGTTGGGCTGGATGACCATCGGCCCTGTGTGAATTTTCCATAGATTTCTCCTGCATCTATTGTTGCCGCGGTTCCCATTTCTTGCGCCTTCGTATTAAGCGCTGCGGCTGGTTGAAAAAGCCGCCCGCCGTTGTCAAAGCAGACGCTAACCTAGGTTGGCGCAGGAGTTGTGCCTGGGCCCCAGCATGATCGCGGATACGACACGGCGACGACCGGGAGGTCATCGGTGTCTAAGGCAGCACGACAGGTGGCAACCCTCGACCGCGAGCGCGCATTTGATCTTACGACGTTGAATCGATTCCACTGTTTTGTGTCAAGACCGCGGTCCAGGGCGCGGGGCTACGCACGTAGCATCAGCGCAAGTGTAAGTATTAGGGGGTTCATAATCGCCTCTTGAGCAGCGGCGCGTGCGATTGGATGCGACCCAAAGCGCGCGATGACCACTTCCGCCTTTGGCGCGATATACAGGCGCTGGCCGTGGATGCCCCGGGCTTCCAGAGCGCCCATTTCATCATGCGGCAACCACCACTGGCTGCGATAGGACCATCCGTCCGGGCGCTTGGGAAGGTCTGCCCTTTGTAGGTCGTGCACGACGGAACCGGGAATGACCTGCTTTCCATTCCATTCGCCCTCACAACGGATAAGTTCGCCGAACCGCACGAGGTCACGAAGCGTCGCACTCAAGCCGCCGCCAGCGATGGGCATGCCGGTAGAATCGACTGTTACGTAGCCGTCCTCCTCGCAGCCAAGCGGCACCCATAGGCGTTCATGTAGAAGTTCCGCAAACGAGCGACCCGTTACCCGCGCCATCACCCATGTCATCACTTCTGTATTGACAGTCTTGTAATCGGAAGGTCCCCCATGTGCGCCCTCCTTTTGCACGGTACGCAGGTAGTCGCATAAGGTGTGAGGACCGTCATACCCATTCGGCCTCGACCGCCCGCCACAGGCTCGCATATAAGCGCAAACACCCGAGTTCTTGTCGGCGTACTCCTCAGTATGGGCGAGCCCCGTCTCCATGTCCATGACCTGACGCAATGTGGCGTCCCCAAAGCCAGAGCTGCGCAGTTCGGGGAGGTAATGCCCGATCGTCGTCGTGTCGTCGAGCACACCTTCGTGCGCAAACGCTGCGGTCAGAGTGCCCGCATACGATTTCGTCACTGAGTGGCACGCATGCGGCAGGTGCGGCTCAAGGGCACCGAAGTAGCGCTCATATACGACGCCCCCCCGATGCAGCACTATGATGCCGTCGGTGTAGGTGTCGAAAAGCGCATCCTCGACGCGCCACGTGCGCCCATCATTGTCGGCGAAGGTGACCTCCCCCAGGTCTGTGGCTTTATCGCTGCGATCAAGCGGCGACGAACCGCCCCGCCCGCGCCACACGTTCACAGTCGGCACAAGCTCGCGCATGTGCGACAGCGACCAACGAATCAGCGGGAACTCGAAGAACTTGTCGCCGTCAAATAGGATCCGCTTTTCGTCGGCTGGCGGCGCACCTCGCATCAAGCCGAGTTCATTCGGATCGGACGCGCGCCCGTCGAGATACTGCTGTCCATTGAAGTCGACCATACGGCTAGATAGCCGCTCCAACGTCACATTGTTGACACGTGCACCCAGCGCAAGTTCTCTCAAAATCTTCTCCATGACCTCAGTCTTTTCACGGTTGCTATGATGACTGCTAGCGCAGGCACTCTAGCGGGCATCGCGGGCTGTCGGCCCATGCGGCGGCTTTACGAATTCCTCCGAGGATTCCCACACGCCCAGACCTGCTATGCAGTGCGGTGAAGAATTGGCTGCCAAATCCGGCTGTCCCGGAACGTCTATGGCCGGAGCCCGCACGTGACAGGCCACGACGCGCCCGTCTGCCATTAGCACCAAAGGCGGCACCTCGATGCGGCAACGCTCGACCGCGAGCGGGCAGCGCGGGTGGAATGCGCATCCGCTCGGTGGATTGATGGGGCTTGGCACCTCGCCCTCTACGGGTGCCTCCAGCCGAACCCTCGTAGGATCCGGCACAGGTGCCGCCGCGATCAGCGCCTCGGTATAAGGATGGACCGGCTTGGCGAAGAGCGCCTCACACGGCGCGAGCTCCACGATCCGTCCCAAATACATGACTGCCACGCGATGGCCGATATGCTCGACCACGCTTAGATCATGCGAGATGAAGACGAAGGCGATCCCCATCTGCTCTTGGAGATCCATCAGCAGATTGAGGATCTGCGCCTGCACGGAGACATCGAGGGCCGAGACCGCCTCGTCGGCGATGATGATCGAAGGGTTGAGGGACAGCGCACGCGCGATGCCGAGTCGCTGGCGCTGGCCGCCTGACAATTCGGAGGGAAGTCTGTGCCTCATCTCGGGGGCCAGGCCCACCTTCTGCAGAAGCTCCGCCGCCAGCGCCTCGCGCTTCCTGCGAGTCAGGCGCTCGAAGTTCTCGACCGGTTCGGTGATGATCTGTCCGGCGGTGAGCCGCGGGTTCAGCGACGAATAAGGGTCTTGGAACACCATCTGCATGCGACGCCGCCAGTTCCGAAGCGCGCGCTTGTTGAGGCCCGCAATGTCGGTTCCGTCGATCAGCACGCGCCCGTCCGTCGGCTCCGTCAGCCGCATCAGAAGCCGTGCAACGGTGGACTTGCCGCAGCCGGATTCACCGACAATGCAAAGCGTCTCGCCTGCCTCCAACGAGAACGAGACATCCTGCACGGCCCGCACTACCGGCACGCTTTTCTTGAAGATTCCCGAGCCAAGCGGAAAGTGCTTGGTCAGATGCTCGACTTTCAGAAGATGACCGTTCATGCGAGCACGACCTCTTCGGCCCGCCAGCATGCCGCGGAGTGGCTTGCCCCGACATCGCGTAGGGTGGGCGTCTTGTTGCGGCAAATGTCGATAGAGAACGGGCAACGCGCGGCAAAGCTGCATCCCACCATCGGCTCGCGCAGACTCGGCACAATTCCGGGAATTTCCGCAAGGCGGCGCTCTTTGCCGCGCCGCCTGTCCGGCAGGGATCGCATGAGGGCCTGAGTGTAAGGATGCGCGGGACGGGCGAAGAGATCCGTCACCGAAGCCTGTTCCACGATCCGGCCGGCATACATCACGATCACGCGCTGGGAGGTCTCGGCGACAACGCCCAGATCATGGGTGATAAACATCACGGCGGTTCCCATACGATCCTTCAGATCGATGATCAGCCGCAGGATCTGCGCCTGGATCGTGACATCGAGTGCCGTCGTCGGCTCGTCGGCGATCAGGAGTTCCGGTGAGCAGGCGAGCGCCATGGCGATCATCGCGCGCTGCCGCATGCCGCCCGACATCTCATGGGGATAGTTGCTGACGCGACGCTCGGGATCCGCAATGCGGACGAGGCGGAGCATTTCTTCGGCCTTGGCCATTGCATCAGAGCGGGAGGCGCCAGTGTGGATTTCCACCGCTTCGGCGATCTGCCGTCCGACTGTGTGAACAGGGCTCAGGCTCGTCATGGGATCCTGGAAGATCATGGCGATCTTGTTGCCGCGGATCTTTCGCATCTCCCGGTCGGACAACTCAAGGAGGTTGCGCCCGTGAAAGCGGACCGCTCCACCGACGATCTCGGCGGTCAGTTTCGGCAGCAAACGAAGGATCGAGAGAGCGGTGACGCTCTTGCCGCATCCGGATTCGCCGACGACCCCGAGCGTCTCACCCTTCTTCACTTGGAAGCTGATGCCGCCCAGGGCGCGGGTAACGCTCTCTTCGCCAAAAAAATGTGTCTCGAGATCCTGGACATCTAGGAGCACGTCATTCTCGATGGCTCTATCCTCTATGAAGTTTTGCATCAGCATATCAACGCCTCCGCTTCGCGCGGGGGTCGAACAGGTCGCGCAGACCATCCCCGAGGAGGTTGACCGCAAGGACTGTGACGGCAAGGCAGACCCCGGGGGCGAAGACCGTCATTGGCGCGATCGCGAGATAGAGGCGCGAGCCCGAAATCATGTTGCCCCAACTCGGAATTTCGGGCGGCACGCCTACGCCGAGAAAGCTCAACCCCGCCTCCGTCAGGATCGCGCTGGCGCAGACAGTGGCGCTCTGCACCATGAGTGGCGGAATGGTGCTCGGCAGGATATGGCGCCACAGGATCTTCGGCAGGCGCGCGCCGCCGCATCGCGCGGCCTCCACAAAGGGGCGCTCGCGAACACCCAGGACTACCGAGCGAACTAGCCGCGTGACTGCCGGCGTTTCGGGGATCACGATGGCGACGATGAGGATGCTTATCCCGGGCCCTGTCAGGGAGATGAGCGCAATGGCCAGCAGGAACGTCGGTATAGACATCAGGCCGTCCATGACCCGCATGATGACGTTATCGAATGTGCGGCTATAGCCGGCGACGATACCGATCAGCAGCCCGGCAAGGGCCGCGCACACCGCCGATATCAACCCGACCAAGAGGGAGATGCGCGCGCCGAAGACTGTTCGGGCAAACACGTCCCGGCCCAGATTGTCGCTTCCAAACCACATCTCCACGGATGGGGGCTGAAGCCGTGTAAATGGGTCCATGTTCCCCGGATCGCCGGCGTAAAGCGGCGCAGCGAGCGCCAGGATCATCAGAAGCCCCAATAGGCCGCCGCCTGCAACGACCATCGGATGACGCCTTGCCAGACGGGGAAGGTCAGATATTCGCAGACGCCCCGTTGGGACGTATTCAACTGGTTCCGACAGTATCGTCATATTAGTACCGGATACGCGGATCGATCAGGGTGTAGGCAACATCGACCGTGAGATTAATAAGAACGTACACGCCCGAAACAAGGATGAGCACGCTCTGGATGATCGGATAGTCGCGATTGTTGATCGCATCGACGACCAGACGCCCGATGCCGGGTATGTTGAACACCGTTTCCGTGAGCACGACCCCGCCAATTAGATAGGCGAAACTTATGCCGATCACGGTCAGGATCGGGACGCCGGCATTCTTCAAGGCATGGTGGAAAAGCATCGCATAGGACGAAGCGCCCTTGGCGGCGGCCGTTCGCATATAGTCTTCCGACAGGACTTCGAGCATGCTCGCCCGCGTGATCCGGGCGATGAAGGCAATATAGCCGAAACCCAATGCCACGGTGGGCATGATCAGGTGCACGAACCAGGGGCCGAGGCCAGCCGCGATCGGCACATATCCCTGGACCGGTAGCAAGTGCAATCTGATCGCGAAGAAGTAGATGAGAAAAAAGCCAATCACGAAGACCGGAACGGAATAACCAAGTGCCGAAACGGCTGCGAGGAGGCGGTCGATGAGCCCTCCAGTTTTCCACGCCGCTAGGATGCCGAAAGAGACCCCGACCGACACGGAAAGGATCATCGTCAGGATTGACAGGGAAACGGTCGGTTCAAGCCGCTGCGAGATGAGCTCGAGAACCGGTCGTCCGGCAAAGATCGAGGTGCCGAAATCGCCGCCAAGCATATCCCACACCCAACGCATGAACTGAACTGGCATAGGATCGTTTAGGCCCAGTTTTTTGCGGATGCCGGCGATCACCTCTGCGGACGCTAACTCGCCGGCCATCAATTCTGCCGGATCCCCCGGCGCCAGCCTCAGCAGCAGGAAGACGAAAATTCCGACCACCGCCATGACGGCGATGGTCGAAACCAATCTGCGAAGGATGTATGCTGCCATCATGCCTGCTCAAGGTTCCACATCGGGACTTGTGTCGGCGTGGCAAGAAGACCGGTGAGCGTCTTGCGGCGTGCGATCGGTACCACAATATGACCTAACATCACGTGGGGAACATAGTCCCACCAGACTCTTTGCAACTTGCGGGCTAGCGTCTTGCGCTCCTCAAGCGTTTCGATATTTGCCCATTTGGCCCGAAGAGCCTCATACTCGTCGCTCTTCGGCCAGCCGACCCAACCGTTCTCGCCGGGCATGGTTAGGTAGGGCGCGCTGAGCGGATCACTGAGTTCATAATCCGTAGCGCTTGTGATGAAGATGCTCCAACCGCCCTCCTCAACGGAGCCCTTTTTGTCGCGCTGAGCGCGGACAGCCCCTCCATCTCCCGGGACAAGCTCCACATTAACGCCAACTTTACGTAGCGTGGCTGCCAACAACTGCCCCATATTGCCGGCCGCAGCCCAGTCCGTGCGCTGCAGGATGACGACCTTCTCGCCCGCATATCCCGCCTCCTCGAAGAGTTGCTTTGCTTTTTCCGGATCGCCGCGTTTGTTGAACCATCCCGAATTTTCGTCGTTCGAATAGGGCATTCCAAACACGGATGTGACGGTAGAGATGTATTCTGGAGGGAAGGTTGTACGCATGAATGCTTCCTGATCAATCAGGTGAAGCATAGCTTGACGCGCCTTCACGTTGTCGAATGGCGGCTGCAGGCAATTCATGCGCATGAAAAATGTTTCGCCCGCCGTGTTCAAAACCTGCAGCGCAAGATCGCGATCGCTTTCGATGGAATTGTAAAGATCCGCGGATGGCCTTTCGAGGAAGTCGACCTCGCCCGATTGCAAGGCGGCGAAAGCAGTCTGCTCGTCGGCGATGATTTCCCAGATGACGCGATCGACCTTAACAACCTTTCCACCGGCGAACGCGTCGGGCGCCTCCTTACGCGGCACGTATGCTTCGTTTTTATCGTAAGTGAAGCTCGCGCCGGGCTTGGAAAGCGCGTGATTGAACTTGAATGGCCCCGATCCGATGTTCGAGGTCACCTGCTCGGTTGCGGGACGATCTGCATCCTGCTCGCGCATGATAGGAAGAAAGCCAGCGGAACTCGCGAGTAGATCGAGCAGGATCCCCAAGGGCTCCTTGAGCGCGATGGTGAAGGTCTTGTCGTCCCTCTTCGACATATCCTTGGCTCGCGCCATGATTAGTTGCCCACCAGGAATCACCTGCGCCCACCGGCGAATAGACGCGACACAGTCCGCTGCAGTGACGGCGCTGCCGTCGTGCCACCCCAGCCCATCGCGGAGCTCAAACGTATAGGTCATCTTGTCGTCGGAAATGCCCCACTTCCCGACCATCTGCGGCTGCGGCACAAACTTGGAGTCTTGTGCAAAAAGCGTGTCGTAGATCGCAATGCCATGGGTGGCGGTATCGGAGGATGTCGTCACGATCGGGTCGAACACAGCGAGGTCACCGAACACCATCCGGACTGTTCGCGCATCGGTTGGCGCTGTCTGCGCCCGCAGGACTGAAGGTATCGAGATAGCCGCTCCGGCGGCCACGCCTGCTTTAAACAAGTCGCGTCGAGATATTGTCATGCGTTGCTTCCCCTTTGCAATCGACCCGTTAATCCGAGTCTATTTTGGATTGAATACGACAGGAGGGCCCATTCAATCTATGTTCCGTCCAATCTATGTTCCGTCGCGCCGCGGCCTACGTCAAATGCAGTTTGTGTATCGTTGCCATCTGGTTTTGAGATAGACTCAGAGCGGCCTAAGACCGTGATATCGCCGGCCTCGCGTCGATCATCAGTTGCCGTTTCCCGCCTTTCGCCACGAGCGGCACCCAGCAGGCCAACCTTGCGCCGCCATCGGAAACAACCGATACCCCGCAAGTGATTTAGAGTGCCTTTGACCTACCACGAGTTTCCTCCATCTGAGCTTAGCGCCGATCGCAAAATTGATGCGTTACCGGCGCTCCCCGAAAAGTCGATCTCTGGCCGCCCCGTCGCTCGCGATTTTACCGATCTGATGGGCCGACGCGGCAAGCCGGGAATGATCGTTTCCGACCACGTAACGGAATTCACATCGAACGCATCTCGCATGGTCGAATGACTATCGCGTCGAATGTCACTCATCGCAGGGAAAGGCCCACTCCTCGCTCCGGCCATCAGACCGGCGGCCTTCACCGCAACCGGCTCTGACGCTGCGAGCCTCTAACCGACGCTGAATGAAAGTTCAGTTGCAGGGCACCTAAATACGATCGTGTCAAACTGAAGCGCCGAGCCAACCATTGCAGGCAATGAGCTCACGTTCGCGAGTGGGACGGCTGCAGCGGCTAGGAATTTCTCATTTGCTTTCGCTGATAACGCTCTCGCGCTGGCCGGAAACGACCTTTGCCTATCGGTCTTGTCTCGTATAGAGCTAATTTGCATCCTATGCCTTACCTGTGATGGTAGAATTTATTCCGTATATTCTGGGTTAATTGTGTTATTTCGGCTCGGTAGAACGGCTCGAATCGCAAAAATGCTCTGTTACTTGACGCCCTGAGGTCAACGCGCTCCGCCAATGAAACTCTCTTATCTAATCGATGCGATCATCATCCGGCACAGACTTGTGATATCGTAAACTGGCAGGTTTGTGAGCCGGCGGATTGCCGGCGCGACCACTCGGAACCCCGCACACTCGAAAAGAATGGCTGCAATCTCCGGATGCGCGGCTCTCAGCTTGGTGATGCAGGCGCCGACATCAGCTTCCATCGCGGCTACATCGGGCGGCGGCGCAGGAATCTTAACTCATCATGCCAGTACTTGCTGCCTTCAATCCCGCCAATCACAACTCTCGACCGCTCCGTCGGATCGCTGAGCTCGAGCATATCGTCGCCGAAGCGTTAGAGTCATAAGTTGGAACGGCAATTTTGGCGGATGGCGGCAGTTGACGGATTAGCGTCGGCAAAAGGAGCATGCTCGACATCGCCACGGGTAGCGGCGCAACGCGCACGGGTTACTTCAGTCCAAGACATCGTGATCTCCATCGAATCTCGCGAATTCAAAGGAATCGTACCCCTCTGAAATAATCTCTTTTGGAACAGATGGGGTGATTTGGGTCTCGGCCGAGCCTGCATGAGGGCGGCTGCTCCTGTCGAGGTGTGAGAACGTGGTCGATGTTGATTCGCCACAAACATCGGGAAGGAGCAGCCGTGAAGTATTTTGCCGGATTGGACGTGTCTTTGGAAGAGACCGCGATTTGCGTTGTTGGCGAGAACGGCCGGATCGTCAAGGAAACGCGTGCGGCGAGCGAGCCGGAGGCGTTGAGCAACGCGCTGCTCGGATTCGGACTTCCGCTGGAGCGAATCGGGCTGGAGGCGTGTTCGTTGACGGCCTGGCTTCACGAGGGATTGCGCGAGGCGATCTGCCGGCGATTTGCATCGAGACACGCCAGGCCAATGCGGCCATGAAGACGATGCAGAACAAGACCGATCGCAACTATGCTTGCGCGCTTGCACAGATCATGCGCACCGGCTGGTATCGGCAAGTGCATGTCAAGAGCCGGCAATGCCGGCTGTGGCGCTCGCTGCTGGTTGCCCGTCGCACGGTGCTGAACGAGATGCGCAGCATCGAGAATGTCGTGCGCGCCATCCTGCGCGAGGCCGGCGTCAAGCTCGGCACCCCGTCGCGCATCGCCTTTGCTGGTCGCGTGCGCGAGCTGGCCGGCGCCGACGCCCAGGTGATGGCGACGGTCGAGCCGCTGCTTTCGATCCTCGGCGTCATGCTGAAGGAGTTCGCCCGGCTGACCAAGCAGGTTCTCGACATCGTCCGCAAGGAGAAAGTCTGCCGGCAGCTGATCAGCGCGCCGGGCGTCGGGCCGATCACCGCGCTCGCCTCCCGCGCCACCATCGACCGGCCGGAGCGGTTCGGCTCCTCGCAGGCGTGGGGCGCGCATCTGGGGCTGACGCCGGCCCGCTACCAGTCCGGCGAGACCGACATCCAGGGCAAGGTCAGCCGCTGCGGCGACGAACTCGCCCGCACGGCCCTTTACGAGGCGGCGCATTCGCTCGTGCGATCGAAGAAATGGTCGAGCTTGCGCGCCTGGGGCATGAACATCGCCCGCCGTGGCATGACGCGGGCGCGTGTAGCGGTGGCCCGCAAACTGGCCGTCATGCTGCACCGCATGTGGGCCGACGCGACCGAGTTTCGCTTTGAAAAGGAGCCTGCCGCACTGGCGGCGTGACCCGAGACGGATCAAAGAAGCAAGGAACACGAACAAAGCTTAGGGCGATGCCCGGATCGTTCCGTGGGGACGATGGGCGAGGCGATCTCGTTGAGTGTCCCCGAACCTGCTGAACCAAAGTTCGCAACGTCGTGAAACAGATTGAGACGTCGCGCTCTCCTGACCCCATCAAGCGGCGGCCCAAGCGCCGACCGCGAAGAGAAGCGAGTGACCCGCGGAACGGCCAGAGAAAAAGTACAGGAGCACCTTGACCACGACGACCCCAATCAGGAACACTTAGGCGCGTTCTCATGTCATGCAACTTGCAGCGATCGAGGCGAACGTGATTTCAACGATTTAGCGGTCGCGCAAGCAGCGCTAGCCATTCGTCGACTTCGACGTAGCCCCCCGATCGAATTCCGCAGACAATGGAAGGGCCAGGCGCACGTATATCGGTCGAATCGGCCGACGAAGAATCCATCGGATGCAGAATGCCGATGATATCTCCCTGCTTCACTTCATTCAACATCGAGCAACGAGGTTCGAAAATACCCCGTGCAGGCGATTTCAGTTCATCGGCCGGGCGCCGCGTTTGAAGTGTCTGGCTGGACTTCCGTTGACGGAACATCGGATACTCGGCTTTTCCCTCGACGAGGCCGAGCGAGATGAGTGCGTTGCGTACTCCAGCTTCGTAGATCGCGAGAGCTTCGGCACCAATGGTGCCCCCGCCGAGTTCAGCACAAACGAATACCTTGCCCTGGTTATGGGCCGAGATATCGAACATTCCAGGCGTATCTGGATGATCCCACACCAACGTCATGGGTAATTTGAACGCCTCTGCCATTCTGATCGTCTTGGCCATGAGATCGGGATTTGCAATGGGATGCGTCGTGGTCGATGGTGGAAAATCCCACGTTGGTCCGAAGCTGTGCAGATCAAATACGGTGTCGGCCATCGGCAACAACAGGCGCGAAATGGCATCTGCGATTCGTTCGGTTACCGACCCGTCGGCACGGCCCGGAAACACTCGGTTGAGGTTCAATCCGTCGAGCGGAGTATTGCGGCTGAATGCCTGCACGGCCGGCGGATTGAGCACGGGGACGATGATGACCCTTCCACAGGTTTGCGCTTCAGGGAGCCACTCAACAAGCCGTCGCGCAACAAGAGGCCCTTCCAATTCATTGCCATGACATCCGCCAGTGATAAGGAGCCGCGGTCCCTCGCCTTTGTTGAAGCTGAAGACCGGGAGCGAAAGAGCTTCGCAATCGGCACCCTTTGGGACAACAAGATGCCCTTTGCTCACGCCGGGCTTGTCGAGATCAAACGTAAAATGTAGTGCTTCGCTCATTGTTTAGCCTACTGTGAGTATTCAGGCGACCTTGCGCCGAGTTTGCGTTTCTCCGCTCCGCAAGTATGAGCCAAGCTGTCTTCAATTCGCCAATATAATGTCCCGGACGGCGCCATCGCGTTTTCAGATGGCCAGCGCCTGCTCCGCCGAACTGCCGCTGCTCCGACGTTCGCAAGGAAGAATCCACGGGCAGGTTCAAGATCTGTGCCTAAAGGAAGACGCCAGGCCCGAGCCCGACTCGTCGGCGATGACATCCGAGGCTTGAGGGTCAGCTTCCGCGCAATGTGTCGAGTAGCTGGCGCTGGTCACCCAACAGCTCGGAGGGGACTCTGCCCGCGATGAGGGTCTTGGTCATGTCGCACAGTAGGGCCGGCCAAGGAGCTTAAGGCCATCTCGGCGCTGGATGGCCAGGATATGGATCCTGTATTTGACGCAAGCCAGCAGGTGATCAATCTTGGACCGGTGGCGGATGTCTGCCCCTGTACATTCTTCAGGCGAGGCTATACGAATCGTCAAACGGGAGGCGACGCTCCGAAATATGAGCATGGCCGAGCGCGCAGATGCAGATCCAATTTCGCCAGCGACGTTTGCGCCGCTCAAAAACCCGACCTTTCGTTCGATCTGGCTCGCCACACAGGTTTCCAGCCTCGGCTGGTTGATGCAGACTGTTGCTATCAGCTGGCTGATGGCGACGATCTCGACTTCAGATCTCATGATTGCGCTGGTACAGACTTCATCATACTTGCCGGCGTTCATTCTGTCTGTCTTCGCGGGGGCAATCGCCGATAATTTCAGTCGTCGCAGGGTCATGTTCGCCGGCCGGTGCATTATGGCTATAGCATCTGCGATGCTGACCGCGTCTGCGGCGCTAGGCTTTCCCGACCCGTGGAGGATCCTCGGCTTCAGCTTTTTGATTGCTTGCGGCGGTGCTCTCAACGATCCCGCCTGGCAGGCCTCGGTTGGCGATATCGTAGATCGACGCGATGTTCCTGCTGCCGTCACCCTGCTCTCCGTCGGCTTCAACACTGTCCTGACCGTGGGCTCGGCGCTCGGCGGCATCGTGGTTGCCTCGTTCGGACTTCTGACCGCTCTCGCGGTGACCATAGACAAGGAACTGGACGAAAGGGCCCTCCTCCTGCACGAAGGAGAGCTTCCACCTCAAATGACGCTTTTGATCGAGCGGCCAACAAGCTTAGCTCGGAAACCCGAGCAGTCAGCCCCTTATTTTCCCCACCGTTGACTTCTTCACGCCTGTACTCCCCGGACTAGCGCTTGCACAACCCGTCGCACTGTTCTCACTCGCGCTGCCGCGCGCGTCGTGCGTTCTTCGATGCCTTTCTTGTGTTTGCCCTTGAATCATGCGGTTCGCATGACGTCGGGCATCTGGACCTAGACCACATGTTCGCCTGAGGTAGGGCAACCCGTCTCACAATATGCAGTTATCGAGGGTTCCGCTGGATATCCCGGCGCCGATCCAATAGGAGACGGGCCTTTGGACGAGCATATCACCAACGTCAGTTGGGATGTTCACAAGAAACAAAATTTCGGCCGCTCTGGCAGTTGGAGGCCGGCACGGAAAGCGTATCCAAACCTGCTTCTCGCCATCAATCCGTCCTTCAACCAACGGCCAGACACCAGTCTCATAAGGCGGAAAAATTCGTCGCATGCCGATGTTCGCAGGAGAACGGCTTAGTAGCCTGCAACTGCGCTGCCAATCGACGCCCTTAGCTGGCTAGTTTAATGAAATCGAACGCCCGACCCGGAGTTATAGATGAAAGGTTCCGCAACCGCTGCATTAGACGGCCTCAAACGGCCGGACCTTCTGCAAAGAGGCGCTTATGTGAATGGCGCTTGGCTCTGGAAGCCGGAAACCCTCGCGGTAGTGGATCTGGCGAAGAGCTGGCTCAGGTGCCAGCCTGCGAAATGTCCGAAGTAGATAATATTTCGCGAGAAGCGCATTCCCGCGGTGGCGCGACTTGCTTCCTTCAGAACGTGGCGCACACCTCCGGAGGTGGGCGACAGGAATGCGCGAAAACGCGGAAGATCTGGCCGTCATTATGACCGCCGAACAAGGCAAACCCATCGCGGAGGCTCGCGGCGAAATCTCATATGCCGCGGGCTTTCTTGACTGGTTTGCAGCGGAGGGCGAGCGAGCATACGGCGAAACCATTCCCAGCCACATAGTTGCAAGCCGGCTGGCCGTGCAGATGCAGCCGATCGGAGTGACCGTTGCTATCACACCATGGAACTTTCCATCGGCAATGATCACTAGAAAAGCTGGAGCGGCATAGGCCGCTGGCTGCACCATGATTGTAAAGCCCGCTCCAGAAACCCCCTTGTCGGCCTTCGCGCTTGCCCGTCTTGCCCGAAGACGCAGGAATCCCGCCGGCGTGTTTCAGGTGATAACCGGCGAAGCTCCCCCAATTGCAAAGCGGCTGTTGGAACATACCGATGTGCGCGCGTTCTCATTTACGGGCTCGACCGAGGTCGGCCGAATCTTGCTTGAGCAGTCCGCAAGGACTGTAAAGAAAGCTTCGCTCGAGCTGGGCGGCAATGCTCCATTCATTCTTTTCGATGACGTGCCGATGGAAGCTACGTCGCAGGCTGCATGGCAGCAAAGTTCGCTACGTCCGGCCAGGACTGTTTGGCAGCAAACAGGATTTACGTTCAGCGGGGAGTCTATGACCGGTTCGTAGAAGAATTCGGCAAGGCCACCAGCAAACTGAAAGTCGGACACGGATTGGAGCTCGACGTCGACATCGGTCCAATGACCAAGTCATCCGGTGCCGAAAAGTGCAGGCGGCAGATCTCCGAGGCTCTTCAGCAGGGGCTCGAATGATAGTCGGCGCACAGGATACCGCTCTTGGCGGGAACTTCGTGATGCCGACAGTGCTCGCCGATGTGACCGACGACATGCGGGTTGGAAAAGAAGAAACGTTCGGGCCTGTGGCTGCAATTCTGCCCTTCGAAGACGAAGCGGCGGTGCTCGCGCGCGCGAACAACTCGGAGATGGGTCTTGCGGCAGTTACACTCGAGATCATAACCGCGCGATAAGGCTCACCGACCGGCTCGAATACGGCATGGTGGCGGTCAACACCCCAAAATTAACGGCGCCCATCCCCTTCGGCGGATGGAAACAGTCCGGACTCGGCCGGGAAGGGTCCAGGCACGGAATCGCAGAGTTGGAACCAAAATACACCTGCTTCGGAAATTTTGCAGCGTAAGAGGACGCCCTAGTGACAATCAATATCAAGGAAATTGGCGAAAAGGACAGGAAGTCTGATCTTCATCCTTTCACGCAGCTGAACGACTTTGCAACCGGCAAGCTAGGCGAGCCGACGATCGTCGAGACAGGAAAAGGCATCCGCATCCAGGACGCCCACGGCAACCAGTTGATCGACGGGTTCGCGGGTCTTTATTGCGTAAATGTTGGATATGGCCGCACCGAAGTCGCCGAAGCGATCTCGCGCCAGGCCTTTCGCCTGGCCTACTACCATTCCTACGCGGCCCATACGACGGACGAGCTCGCAATCCTCTCTGATCGCCTTGTGAAAATGGCGCTAGGTACGATGAGCAAGATTTTGTATGGCATGTCCGGCTCGGACGCCAACGAGACGCAGGCCAAACTAGTCTGGTACTACAACAATCTTCGTGGCAAGCCGAACAAGAAGAAGATCATCTCGCGCGAGCGCGGCTATCACGGCTGCAGCGTCGTGTCGGGGTCCATGACCGGCATGAGCTTCTACCACGACCACACGGACCTGCCGCTCTCGCAGATTGTTCACACCGGTGTCCCACATCACTACAGGGGCGCAACGCGGGCGAGAGCGAAGTGGAATTTTCGGCGCGGCGAGCCCAGGAACTGGACAAACTGATCCAACGGCTTGGCCCGGACAATGTTGGCGCCTTCATCGGCGAGCCGGTGCTCGGCACCGGTGGCATCATGCCTCCGCCGGAAGGTATTGGCAGGCGATTCAGGCCGTTCTCAGAAAGCACGATGTGCTGCTCATCGCCGATGAAGTCATAACCGGTTTCGGCCGAACGGGCTCGATGTTCGGCTCCCAGCACTATGGCATCGAACCCGACCTGATTACGGTCGCCACGGGTCTGACTTCGGCCTACTTCCCTCTGTCCGCGGCAATCGTCGGGGAGAAGGTGTATAAAGTCATGGAGGATGGGGCCGACAAGGTCGGTTCATTCTCCCACGGCTATACCTACTCAGGTCATCCGATCGGAGCCGCGGCGGCGAACGCGGTTATTGACATCGTCGAGAATGAAGACCTGCCCGGAAATGCTCGCGACGTTGGTGCATTCTTCCAGGCGCAATTGAAGGAAAGATTCGCGCAGTTGCCGATCGTCGGGGAAGTGCGCGGCGTTGGTCTCATGGGCGCAATCGAGTTCGTCGCCGATCGCCACAATCGCAAGCGTTTTGATCCGACGCTTAAGGTGGGGGCGCGAATTTCAAAAGCAGCTCGCGACAGGGGTCTTATCGCTCGCGCTATGCCGCACGGTGACATTCTTGGCTTTGCTCCGCCGCTGGTGGCCACGAAGGCAGAAGTCGAAGAGATCGCTGCAATCGCTGAAAGCGCAGTGCGCTCGGTGATAGACGAACTCGTCCGGGATGGCCACATCCTTTGAATCACGCTTCGGCATCTCCTGCATTATCAATGCGAGGCCGTGGAAGCCTTGCGCGTATCCGCACAACCAGTGGCGAGCCATACCTTCACGCGGTTCGGGACGGGATCGGCCGCTCCAGCACATCCCGGATTCGGCCGAGCGCATACTTGTCGATACTCTCAATCCGCAGCCGACGGCCCCCAAGCTCCTTTTTTCCATGCTGCTCTTCTTGCGCGGTGGGAAGGGGTGGCTGTGCCTCGACGACCTCCACGGTAACAAGCTGCGGCACGAACGGCACGGAGATCTGGCAGAGCTCCTTCCGACCGGAAAAGCTGGCTCACATGAAGGCTCGCCGATCGCACGATCTCCGAGACACTGGCCCAGTCTCGAACGTCGCCGCGACCAGCCGCTCAACCTGATGCTTCGTCACAGGGCTACTCCGAGTGCTTTACACTGCCTTCAGCCAACTCAGCAAGCCGGCCGTCACCGTACGTCACCGTGACGATACGAAGGGACGGGGCAGAAGGAAGAACACGGCGAGGATGAAGAGAAGGCCGAGTTCGGAGAGTAGCCGCGACAGACATTCCGCAGAACCTCGCAGAAGATGATCCAGCCGCGGCCTTCGTCCCGCTGGCGCCTCGACAAAATCCATCGCGTCGATGTCGGCGGGACGGCGCGTGACAGCCGGTTGACCGCGCTGGTCTGGAGTTCGGCAGCAACATCGGCTCTCACAACCAATCCAGGCCGTGCTAGATCTCGATCGCAAAAATCCGCTTACCTTCGTGCGTAACCTGACCCTGCCCCTCCGGCGGTGTTGCATCGCCGAACCGCTACGATCTTGCACCGGTCACACAAATCTTAACTTTCCAGTGCATCTCGGATGGCGCGAATCGCCCCGAACGCATCAAAGGGAAGGGCTTTGGGGGGGGCTGATAAACTTGGTCAGGCCACTGTGCCCGCTTCACCGGTGATTGGCCAGGCTGGTGTGAGAGCTTCACCGTGGCATCGGCATAAGAACCGTTCGGCGCGAACAAGTCAAATAGAAGAGGCTTAGGGTGTCTTATCGCCTCGATCCATTCAGATGGAACGATCTGCCTGCCGTTGAGCCTGCCGCCGCGCAGATGCAGCAGCGCGAAGCGCGCGAAATCACGGAGTGTGGCTTGAAATCCACCGGATGACATCGAAAAACGAGATTTGTCTACGATTTGGCAGGCGTCTTCCTCCGCCCCCATCGGACTCCATAATTCGCTGCTGTACAGTTCCGGGAGAAACTTGCCGGATATGCGCTGCATGATTAGCCCTAGTACGTCGATGCTGCGGTCAAAGTACTTGAACCGCGTGCCATGCGGCGCCTCCTGCTCGGTTATCCGCAGAATGGCCCGCCATATGTCGGCGGGAGCGTCAGGATGTCCCTCGAGGGGGGCAAAATATCCTGATGCTACAACGTAATTAAAGTAATCGTTGCCCGGCGCGTACCACAATCCCTCGAGAGTGGCGCCCGCAGTCATGTCCAGCAGGTGCTGCACCGTGGCGCCGCGATAGGCGGTCGCCTGCAGTTCCGGCAGATACCGTGTTATCAGACTTTCAGGGTCAATAAGCCCACGGTGCACTAGAAATCCCGAACACCGTCCCGGTGATGGACTTGGAACCCGATCTGGCGATGTGTTGGGAATGCGGTTCCATGCCATTCATGTATGTTTCGAACACGATCTCGCCTTGGTGAAGAACCAGAAACCCGTCAGTATAGTCCCTCTCGAGGTATTCGCGGACCGTGGCGCGCTGGCCGTCGCCCGACGGAACTTCGATCTCACCGATGTCGTCCTGATCCGGCTTGGAAGCGGCAGCACCGGTCCCGGCCCACGCCAAACTCGAGCGGTTCGCGTAGATTCGCTTACGTGCGAGTATGTCCATTTGCTATATGGCCAAAACGACCATTCGTCGGGTGGGATCATAGGCACACCAAGCGTCGCATCGGGCCGCCATAGCTCGGGATTGGACTGCGAGGCGGCAACGCGGAGGTTGAGATCTTCGAACTCCTGAGACATTAAGATGCTCCTTTGACTTCGGCCAATGCCATCACGACTTGGCGGCAGATCGCTGATTTTTTGAATTCAGCCCTCATCCGGCCTACTTTGATCAAGGCTACGCCGCCCGTGAAAAAGGTTTCCATTGGGCGATGGAGAACGTACAGACATAGGCACTTATCGGGATCACGCGCATGTTCGCCAACTGCTGCTGTGTTGGACGAAGCGACGTTTGGAGGTGCGTTAACATTGCGCGTCTACTGGCAGGTACCGAAGCGGGCCGCAATCGGATCACACCGATTGTTATTCTCGATCGGCCTGGCCGGGTATAAGGTCAGAAGCCTGCGTCTGGTGGCTTAGCGGACGTAAAGTTGACGTTTGTAGTTCGTCAAAATGTCGCAGCCAGTTTCGGTCACGCGAACAGTCTCGCTGGTGCCGACGCCGGCAAAGCCGAAAGCCTCGACTATCGAGGGAATATGGAAGACCATATTGGGCTTGAGGATCCGCGTTTCCCCTCGCTTAAACGACAGGATGTGCCCTTCGCCCCAATCCGGCGGGTAGCTGATGCCGATGGAATACCCTGTGCGCTTGAAACGACCCTTATAGCCTCCATCGTTGACGGTCTGCGACCAGATGGTCCAGACCTCCCCGAGGGGGCGATCGGTACGAACGCCGTCGAGCATGTTTTCCAGCGCCCTTCGTGACACGTCCTCCATTTTCTCGAGTTCACGGTTCGATGGACTGACCACGGAAGCCCGTATGATCGCGGCGCTATAGCGTCGAACAGTGCCGGACAGTTCGAGGAAGACAGGATCACCCGGCTGAATCTGCCGGCCCGACCACGTGCCATGCGCATAGCTCGTGCGCACCCCCGAAGTCACAAACGCCGGGGTATTCACTTCCCTTGAGCGTGACCACGCGCTGGATTTCGGCGGCGATATTCTCGTTCACGCCGGCCCTTATCTGGTTGATGCCCGCTTCGATGCCGGCCTCGGCAATCCGCGCTGCCTGCCGGATATAGTCTATTTCGGCATCGGATCGACGACGCGACCGCCTCGACAATTTATCGAGCCAACTTCGAAACGGACGTCAGGGAGAAGGGTCTTGAGCGCTTCGTAATCGGCGATCGGGAAGAACCAGGACTTTTTCTCGAAGCCTACCTTCGCCTTGGCAAAACCCGGTTACGCAGCGTTTCCGCGAGCAGCTCGAGCGGGGCCTCGTGGTCCATGTAGCTGGTACTGTTATCTATCCAAGAATAGGCCCGGACATTCACCTCTCAATGCCACGGGTGATGTGGAGGGGCTCCCCTTGCAGCGGGATAAGCAGATACTGGGCGGAGGCATAACCGAGCGTGTTGTAACCGCTTAAATAAAGCATGTTCTCGGGGATGGTCACCACGGGGATGTCCAGATCCCCGGCTCCCCTGTTCCGCTAGCCCAGCCATTGCAGATCCTTCGCATAAATATACACAATCTTCGCAACCGCAAATCGTCGGCGATGGTATTTTTACTTCTGAGGTCAGGCACAGCCGAACGGACTGATGCCGATTTTTTGCTCCTGCAGGTCGCAGGGACACAACGTGGGAGACCAGCCAATGGCAAGGAAAGCGCTCATCCTGATCGAAGGTCATAGGGGTAATGGTCAACTCTATATCCAAGCGGCTCAGCGTCTCGGTTTACATCCGATTACGCTGTCGGCTGATCCGACTCAGTACGAATATCTTGCAGCGGAAGACGTTGAGACAATCCGAGTTGATATAGATAATCTCGATGCGCTAATCCAAGAATGTTCCCGGCTGCAGGTCACGTTTGGCATTGCCGGCATTACCGGCTTTGCGGGCGACGACGAGTCGGTCTCTGCGACAGTTGGTAAGCTCTGCCGGTATTTTGATCTACCGGGTCCCAACCCCGCGTCGATTGAACAATGCTACGACAAATTCGTTCAACGTCAGCTCCTTGCAGAGGCCGGTGTTGCAATACCTGCTTATCGCTTGGCAGCGAACGCGACGGACATAGAAAGCTCGGCTGCCGAGATCGGCCTACCGGTGATCGTTAAGCCAGCCGTCGGCAGTGGCAGCATGGGTGTCCGATTGTGCCGCAGCATCGATGAGTTGGCCGAACATACGGCCTATCTGTTGGATGGGAAGCTCATATGGCGGTCTCCGCCAAGGGTGCTGGTCGAAGAATTCGCAGAAGGCCCCGCGTATCTCGCTGCAGTAATGGGACATGAGGTCGTTGGGATTGGCGCCACTGATTACCATCCGCCACCGCACTTCGTCTATCGAGAGTGCACTTTTCCGGCCCCGCTAACTGATGAGGAGCATCAGCGTATCGCCGATGTTTCGCTGAGCTGTTTGCCAGCTCTCAGCCTTGACTGGGGCCCAAAAAGTATTGAAACTCGGTGGACCAAACGTGGTCCAGTCGTCATTGAAGTCAATCCGCGTCTTAGTGGTGCGCCCACTCCTCTACTGATTAAGCTGGCATGCGGTGTCGATCTTATTACCGAGCACATCAAGCTTGTCATCGGCGATGAACCGAACTTGCGCAAAAGAGAATCACAGATTGCGGTTGGGCGATTTCTTGTTGCTGATAGCGATGGCACCCTCGATTGGATTGATGGCGCCAGCCGGGCAGCTGCTCTAAGAGGTGTCGCCGAGGTCAGATTGTATGTTAAGGCTAAGGCGCCGATCGTCAGGAAAGGCGATTACCGAGACTGCATCGGGCATGTCGTCGCCGCTTCACCCAGCAATGCTGAGACGGAAGCGATAGTGCAGCGTGCCGTTGGCTCAATCGATTGGTCGATAACACCATTGCCGACCGTTGACGAACGGGAAAAGCCTGCGGGCCCCTCACCCCTCCACACCAGCGCAGGTAGCGCGTGATCGTCGCCGACACTGGTGTAATAGAGCACCTAACCGGCACGGCGCTGAACGTTTGGCGGCCTGAGGAGGTGATCTGGTCGCCGTTGCGGTTCAAGTCGGTTGCGCGCCGGCGGTGATCATCCGTCGTAATGGAAGGCGGGGGTTTGCGGGTTGCGGTAGGCGGGTTCGTTTCGGGGCGTGCGTGCCCGTCGGCTACGTCACGAGCCGCGGAATGCGGTCGAGGACGAACGCAAGATGCGCTGGTCGGGACAGGATGTCGGCAGGTGCAGGCGGATCTGGGTTTTCACCTCGACCACGCGCGCGGCGCTCTTGATGAGGCGCAAACGCAGCGTGTCGAATTGCGCGACTGCAAAAGCTCGAGCGTTTCGGCGTCGCGGCGCGGAGGCCCAAAGGCGCCGGCATGCAGGAACAGGCGGAACTGGTTGCCAGGTGACCCGCGAAACAGAAGGGAACGCAGCTTTCCTGCGAAAAATGCGTGATTTGTGCAAGCGCATCCTGATCGGCCCTACATCTAAAACAGCGGTGACAGCTTTGCTCCGTCTTGTGGATGGGATCGAGATGAGATCGTCTCTCGGCGTCAGTGTCGAGGCGAGCGATGAGCGACCTTGCTCGCGCTCAAAGGGGCTCACGGATCCACTTCGCATGGAGATTGGGCAATGGATGTGACGACGCAAATCATCAGGCACGTTGTCAATTCGAGTTTGGAGATGATCCC
>NZ_JBVVQU010000065.1:0-33075 GCF_055811555.1 Mesorhizobium sp. WSM4813 | reverse complement strand
AGCATCAGCACGAGGTCGCCGGTCTTGACGCGCTGTCCCTGCTTGACCGGCAGCTTGTCGATGACGCCGGCGACGCGCGTCGCCAGGACGGCGCGCTTGTCGGCTTCGGTCAGCCCGGAAATCCGGATGGCGCGGGCATAGCTACGCCTGGGCGGAGTTATGGTCGCGACGGTGCGCAAGGTCGCCTTGGGCTGTTCTGCCTCAACGGGCTTGGCCTTGCCGGCGTCGGCCGCCTTTGGCGGCTCGACCTCCCCCGCCTCGGGTTTGTCGGCGGCCGCGCTGCCGACCGACGAGAACTCGCCCGTCGCCATCCACGCAGCGAAACCGACAAGCACAACAATGGCTGCAAGCTTGTGAAACCTGTATTTCGGCATCGTCATTTTTCCAGTGCGCGGGGTTCGCCGGGCCGCGTCTTCTAACTCGGCGCGTTGCCGATATGGGTGCGTGCGAAAAGTTGATGGGTTATTACTTCGCTGGACAGGATGCGCCCGCCGTCGTGAGGCGCGCCGGACCAGCGCGGCCGTTCATCTGCGACATCACACTCGGCATCTTGTCCCACTCGGGGCAACCCCTTAATTGGGGGCTAGCCGCTGCGTAAAAGCGCCGGCAGCGCACCCGACTTCGAGCGCATTTGCGACAGGACCTTGCGCAAGTGACACCTGAGAATTTGCGTATGGCGCTCCCGCTCGAACGGATTGCCATTGAGCCGCCATGGATCGTCTGCGGCCATTTCTCGATTCAGCAGTTCATGATCGACTTTATGGGTCAAATTCACACCTCGCTAAGTCAGCAATCACCGACGCTGCAAAACGCCGTCAGAGATAGCGTCGGGACCCGGGCACGCTAATTCTGAAAGCGGGGCCGTTCGTGAGACCCGATGTCAAAACACCACCACGCTTCACCGTGTGGTTGCCCACCTCGTGCACTTCTGGGACCATTCAGCGAATGAGAGTCCGTTTGACGCGCGCATAGACACCGATGAGGAGGAACGTCCCGGCACTAATTTCCACTGTCTTCGGATCGTTGCCTTCTGTACTCCTATGGGCATAGGCGGTTGGTGCTCAGGCTTCTTCGTCCGGCGTGCCTGCAGGCCGAGGCACTTGATTTCGGTCACACTCCTAATAGGGTCGGCAAGATTGGCAAAATTGATTGTTCGGATGACAACCATCCACGCCCTAAACACATCGAAGGCGGAAATGGGCGTGGCTGGGTCCGCGCCTGTGTGGCGTTGGCCGACAAACGCTTTGCGGTGGGCGGGAATCCCGCACACACAGCGATTGAGACGCTGACGATCCGCAGTGGAAGAGGCTCGCGGCATTCAGCAGCCTCGTCTTCATCAAGCATGGATCCTACCCTGTGCATTGTCGATCTCGCAGATGCGATCGAGTTTGTGGAGGAGTGGCCGGAGGACCGCCGCAGTCTGATCCATGAACAGCCCTTCACCGGTGCTACCAGGCACAAGACGCCGCACGCCAATGGGCGTGGCCCGCGATGCCTTTGTCGGCTCCGCGAAGCGAGCCGCAATCCTGAAAGACCTCGAGGCGGCAATGCCGTGGATCGCTGCTTCCAATTCGGGCGGTGGACAGGTGCAGGTTCGTTCGGCCGTCCACCTCATTTTGTGCCGCATATGCCGGGTTGCCCGGTCGCTGTGTTGGGCAGGGCACGACCGATGGAGGCAGAATATCACCAGCTGCGCCGGATGCGGCTGACCATGGTGGAGAACGACGAGCGTGCAACCACGGAACCGGCTGCGCGCTACGCGGGTCGGAGGTCACGGCCATAAGGCGGAGGTCAACTTCGAAGGGAGCGCGGCGGTCCTCTCTCGTTCGAAGACAGAGCAGTCCCGACCGGATCGCTCGTAGAGGGGAGGCCATGCCATAATTGCACCGAAAGCCGACCCTGGCCGAACCAGGAACGCTTGAAAGAGCAGATCACGCTTGTGCGTATACAAGGGGCGGAAAGCGTCATGCTGTTCAATGGGATGGTGGATCCCGTGCAGCCGCGACCGCTCACATCGAACCACACTCGCCAGCTTATTACGACGCCAGCACGCTGTGACTGTGGTTCACCGCCTCAGCAATGGCCGCAATGCCATGACGGACAAAGGGAAGATGTTGGCCGAAGCGCAGCCCCACATGTCTTGCAAGCCGTGCAGCCGGGTGCTCGCTTGAGTAGAGTCCGACGAGAATATTCGTAGCATGGTAGAGCGGCGCCGCCGACAGGCGCAGTCGGCTTTCATATCTGTGGAGCATGTCGGGATCGGCAATGTCGCGACGGTCGCGCCATGCTGTCAGGATACCATGGGCGAGTTGCCTCGGGCCGCCGGGGCCGATGTTGAAGCCATGCGCGGTCACCGGGTGCATGCCAATGGCAGCGTCGCCTGCTCACCGCATAGGCGGTCACCTGCCACTGCCATCCCAGAGCGTCAGGATGCGCTGCGCGATAGCTTTGTGCGCTGCACACGCGCGCGATTTGTTCAGGGCAAGTGGTTCATCAACGAGACCCGCTGCTGCAGGAGTTGTAAACGCCCGCACCATGGCGCCGCGAATCCGCGCTTTGGCGCCATGACCTTGAGGCGAGTGAGTTCGGCGCTAACAACGCAGACTGAAGCAAGCCGATCAGCCAGGCCCATGCCGGAGAGCACGGCGACCAATGCCGTCAGCTACACCACCTAGGGGGACACGATCCTGGACACGATCCCGCCTGCGGTTAAGCGCGAGTTGAAAAGCATACGTCCACGTCCGCCATTACCGCATGCACCGCCTTGGATAAGGCCTGCCCCGAGGCATGGCGGGCCCCGGTTGGCGTTCGTATCGACGGCAGGTTCCTAAGCAGCGACTCCCGTGAGGTCGAGCAGTTCTAACTGGCGGCTTGAGTCGACGGCGCTCACGCACAGCCGTTCCAGGTGCAGCCCGTTATGCGCTGGGCAAGCTTTTGGGTGATCCTCAGCACCGCCGGTCGCAGAGAGGTCCGGTTTGCACCGTTGGCACAGGCCAATATTGCGGCCGCCTCAGATGTATGCATCCCTCTCTTCTGTTTGGCCTGACTGAACAAACTTGCACCCGGTCGGACACGCAGTCCAACCAGGATGCGCGCATCCACATCAAGCCCCATGAAGGCGAAGAAAATCCTCATACGTCGCTTGCAACCCGGCACCAAGAGACGTTTTGGCTTTCCAGCCAAGCTTACGCAAGCGCGTTACGTCCAGTAACTTGCGCTGAGTACCGTCTGGCTTCGTCGTGTCGAATACCAAATTGCCCTCCCAGCAGACCGCCGCCTTAACGAGTTCCGCCACCTCGCGAATTGTGACATCCTCGCCAACGCCAACATTAATCAGGGGCGCAGTGTCGGGGGCTGTCAAGGCGTCAAAATCCGAATCTGGCAGGCCAAGCAGGAACGCAATGGCATCGCCTATATCCGACGAATACATAAACTCTCGCCGAGGGTTTCCGGATCCCCAGACCCCCACCGAGGAGTCGCCGTTTATTTTAGCTTGATGAAAACGGCGTATCAGAGCAGGCAGAACGTGGCATTTTTCGGGGTGATAATTATCGCCGGGACCATATAAGCTGGTCGGCATCAACGCGAGATAGCGCGTCTGGTACTGCCGGTTAAAAGACCAGCATGATTCGACGCCTGCGATTTTTGCCAAAGCGAAGGGACGATTTGTCGCTTCAAGCGGACCGGTGAGAAGGTATTCCTCCCGTATCGGCTGCGGACAGTCGCGTGGATAGATACATGAGGAGCCAAGAAAAATCATCCGTTCGACGCCGGAAGCGTAAGCGGCATCAAAAACACTGAGTTGGATCGCGAGGTTGTTATGAAGGAAATCGACAGGAGAGCTAGCGTTCGCCATTATACCACCAACCTTTGCGGCGCACATAATGACGTAATCGGGCCGCCGCGACATGAAGAACCTGCGCGTCTCGGTCCGGTCAAATAGATCCAGTTGGTCGTGAGTACGTGTTATTATCTCATACGATCCTAACGCCTCGAGGGCACTCATTGTGGCGGATCCAACAAGGCCGCTATGGCCTGCCACATAGACTTTCTTCATCTTTTTGTTTCCCATGTGATAACGCTATGGACGCTCCTTAAGAAGGCCACCCTAACGCTGACAACAAGCCAGCATGGCGCCGCCGTTGTCATCATAACTCTCGTGGACTGTATGAATAATAACCCTGCGTCATCAGCACTGCGTCACGCTCTGCCATGCGCAAATCTTCCCGAACCATCTCCCTAACCAATTCAATGAAGGAGATTTTTGGCTCCCACCCAAGTTTTTCTTTGGCCTTGCGGGCATCGCCGAGAAGTGTCTCGACTTCTGCAGGACGAAAATAACGGGGATCTACTTTTACGATCAAAGCTCCCGTCTTTGCATCGTATCCCTCTTCGTCGACCCCTTCCCCAACCCAACGAACACCAATGCCGAGTTCAGCGGCCGCGACGGTGACAAATTCGCGCACCGAATGTTGCTCACCGCTAGCGATCACAAAGTCTTCAGCTTGCTCCTGCTGCAGCATCAACCACTGCATGTGGACGTAGTCTCGAGCGTGCCCCCAATCGCGAAGAGCATTAAGGTTGCCCAAGAATAGATTCGGCTGCATTCCAAGCTTAATCCGAGCCAGGGCGCGCGTGATTTTTCGCGTTACAAATGTTTCTCCGCGCGCGGGTGACTCATGATTAAATAAAATTCCGTTACATGCGTACAAGTTGTAAGCTTCTCGATAATTTACGGTGATCCAGTGAGCATACAATTTGGCAACAGCGTAGGGTGATCGGGGGTAGAACGGTGTCGTCTCGGTCTGTGGCGTTTCCCGCACCAGCCCGTAGAGCTCAGACGTCGAGGCTTGGTAGTAGCGCGTATGCTCGACGAGCCCCAGGATCCGAATTGCCTCGAGGATACGCAGCGCACCCAACGCGTCCGAGTTCGCGGTGTATTCTGGTTGTTCAAAGGAGACTGCAACGTGGCTCTGAGCTGCCAGATTGTAAATTTCGTCCGGCTGAACCAGTTGGATGACGCGCGTAAGGCTGGACGAGTCTGTCAAGTCCCCGTGGTGAAGTGTAAGATCAACGCCACTTTCATGAGGATCATGATAGAGATGGTCTATACGGCCCGTATTGAAAAGAGACGATCGTCTTTTTATCCCATGCACAGAATAGCCCTTTTCCAGCAGCAATTCTGCGAGGTAGGAACCGTCTTGCCCCGTGACCCCGGTGATTAAAGCGACTTTTCTCTTTGACAAGCTTGAATCCTTTTGATTTTGACGCGCCGAAGAAAATGCTCGCCTGCGGCAGGATTGCGTGGCGAGAAAGGGGCGCATTGGGCAGGGCGAACGGGGCCTCTGCGCGAAGGCAAGGGAGAGTTAGAGCGGGATGCCAACCCCTTCATGGGGTCGGGGAACGGTCGAAAGAGTTATCAATCAAGATCAAACGACGCGGGTCATTCAGATCGAATTCGACAATTCGTGGCACGAAGAGGCGGGCATAGCGGGAGAAGGCGCTAGTCGGAGGAAACCGAATTACAGTGTCGCATCTACCAAGGAGATACATCTCAACGAGAGCGGAAAAACCCCCGTCAATGCCCAGTGCTGCACTGTTTAAGGGGCCGGCCTGATCCGCTTGGAAGCGTTTTGGGACGGTGAAAAGTTCGGGAAATACGCCCGACAAGTGATCAACAACCTGGGCGCTGTCTGTACACAAGAACACCCTTACAGGCCTTGGATGCGGTTGCGCTTTGGCCATACGAATGGCAGTGCATACCTGCTCTAAGGCAACCTTTGGATCAGCCCAGTAAGGTGCGTGATCCATAATATCTCCGCCGTTGCCGTGGCGGACATGGACCCCAATTATGCTGTGCCCGGCAAAGTGTTCCTGGTAGAGCGCTTCAATCCGATCCTCAATTTCGACCCTCGGTCTGATGCTCCGAAATATCGTTCGCTCGGCTTGCTCATCGCAGCGCCACATCAAGCAAGCATCACACACTACCGTGTTGGCTTCACAATCATCTTGGGCCTGGAAAAGATCGTTAAGCTCGTCACGTTCTTGGAAAATCTGTTCATCCGGACGGTACACGCAGTCGATGGATGGCTTGTTCCACCAAGACGGGAAGAAGGGACCGGGGAATGAGACGTGGTTGATCTCGTCATCGCAAATGACCCGTACACCACCGATCTCTTCAATTGGCTTGAAGAAAGCCGGAAAGGCATTCGCAAACGGGTTGTCGAGGTAACAAGAGCCGCGCCAATCTATTGCTAAAGCCCGTCCCGTCCGATGTGCGTAGTCCCATGCCGACGCGAGAGACCACAAGCAATCACCGAGACCCTCGCGCCGTCGAGAAACAACGAACCGATCCATCTTTGAGCCATCAACAAGCATCTAAATTGCCTCTTTCCAAAACAACCACAAACCTCAGCTTTGCTGCTGCCTTTGAGGCAAGCGCCTGCGCAATTCGGGGAGCTTGTCGTGCTGCGCCAATGCGATGCAGCTTGCGTCGATCGCGGAAGTGCCTGGCCGCGATGGACGCGCGCCTAGGCTGGTATTCGGCGCACACCAGAAAATGCTCTTTGGAGCCAACGCAGACATCAACGACTTTCCCTAAAGGCTTACATCTTTGAATTCGTTCTATGCAACGTGCCGCAACATTCGTAAAATCGTCTGTTTCGATGAAACGCATCCACGTTGTGGATGGCTAGTGACCTGGGTTCCAGGGCGTTGACCTGAACCCTCTCGTTGTGCGTCACTGCTAATCCCAGCGGAAGCTTACGGCGGCAGCACGCAGCATGACCCAAGTCAGCCGGCCATGAGCGCGACCGCAACGACGACATCCGACGGAGCCGTTGACATGACTTCACTTGCACACTTCCTCAGATCATCATCCCTGCTGGAAGACCTGGGCAGAGCCGGCGATATCACGAGCGATGCAATTATCGCCGCCGATGCAAAGCCACGCTTTCGCTTAACGCGCGCCAAGCGGGCGTGGGTGCGGGGCTCGACCTGTGGCGTTTTCTTTCTTGCTCGTCGATCCAGCAATCGATGTGCAAATCCGGCGGCCGGACGGCAGCGATGTCGAGCAGGTCAAACCATTGCGATGGTAAACGGGCCGGCGCGAAGCCTGCTGAGCGGACCGCGCTCGATTTTCTGTGCCGTCTGAGCGGCATTGCTACGGCTACGGCCGCGTTGTTTGTCGAAGCGATACGCGGTCAGGCGCCAATACCGCTTCGCGCTCGACGACGCGGTGCTCAAGGACAACCACATCGCCATTGCCGGCGACATCCGCACCGCAATCGAGCGGGCGCCTAGCGCCATAGGTCACATGGTCAAGATCGAGGTAGAGGTGGACAGGCTGGACCAGTTGGAGATAGCGCTTACAGTGGGCGTCGACGGCATGCTCCTCGACAACATGTCGGTCGAGGAGCTTGCGCAAGCTGTGCCTATGTCGGGCGCAGCGCGATCACCGAGGCCTCGGGCTTGAGTAACGCGGGCGAGCGCCCGGCAATTGCGGCGACCGGCGTGGACCGCATATCGGTGGCTGGCTTACCCGCAGCGCGCCCATTCTCGACATCGGTCTCGTGCTCGGCGCCGGCGGCATGCTGATGTACCCGGCCTGGGTTCTGACCGAATTGAAGAAGATCACTGAGGCCTCCGGCACGCTCCTGATCGCCGACGAAGTGATGACCGGTTGGGGAGCGCACCGGAACCATGTTCGCCTGCGAACAGGCGAACATCTCTCCAGATATCCTGTGCACCTCGAAGGGCTCGATTTTGGGATAGTCGATGCCCGTCGATTTCAGGGTGACGGGATTCAGGTCTGAAACGTCGGTGCGCGGAAGCTCGCGCTCGGATCGATTTAGATCGCAGATCTGCACGCTAATTCAGCCTTGATCCACAGCTAATGTGAATGGGAACGCGTATTCAGTCCTAGTAGCTCTGCAAAAATCCTCCGCTCTGGTGCCCTCAGCGCCATCACCCGGCACTTCAAGATGTCTCATAGCTCCGGACCGTTCCGAACGATCAGGGTGCCGGACGGCCACTCGCTCATCGAGCGTCCAATCGGCACAACCACGACGAGCACGTCCTCGACGCGCGTGGGCGGCAGGTCAAGACACACATCTGCCAGAGTGGACCGCACGCGAACGCCCGACACAATAGCCGCCAGGCCGTCTCTGCAGATCCTCTCAAAATGGTTCCGCATTGCGTGCCGAACGGTGCCGAAAGCGAATGGAACCCCAAGCTGCTGCATTACTGGATATAGAACGCGCATTGAATGACCGATCCCTTGTCCCTCAAGATCCGGACGCACCCCGTACAACCCCAGGTCGGCCACCAGGAGGTCTACCTCGTCAACCTTGATGAAGCGGCGTAGTATGCCGATATGAGCCGCTACGCCGTGCGCGTCGTAACTGATTGCGCGGAGCTCCGGCCTCGCACCGGCCCAGCTACGGCCGCCTTCGAATGGCTCTGAGTTGGAGGCCCCAGTCGGTCCGTAGGTCTTTCGGAAGAACTCGGAGAGTTCGACATGGTCGGCCTGTTGCAACTCATTTTCCCAGCACAACTTCCACCGCACGTCAGAGTACATGGAAAAACCTCATCTTTGTTGCTGCTTTGTTGAGGTAAGCCCCTACGCATAGGGACGTTTGTCGAATCGAGCCGGGTCGATGTAGCTTGCTCAGATCACGGAAGAAACTAGCCGCAATCAAGATGCGACTCCGTTGTGTTCGGCGCACACGGAAGGCGTACACCAGAAAATGCTGCTCGGAGCCAATACAAACATCGTTAATTACCTTTTGGCTTAGATCCTTGATATCTTGCTAGGCGACGTTCTGCAGAATTGGCAAATCGTTTGTTTCCATGAATGCATCCACACCATGGATAGGAATAGCCCTGCGTTTCAAAGCGCTTGATCTAAACCTGCGCCCAAGGCGGCCTTTATCACACGAGGCTTCGACCCGGCCAGTTGCCCGACCGACCCGCTCGTCAGCTGCCGGCCCAATCGACTGCTATCTGGGACGGAACCTTCCTCCACCGTTGATACGCGTCCTCGTGCGCACTGAACTTTTAGGCTAAATCATTGCCATGCCGCCGTTCACATGAACGGTTTGGCCGGTGATGTAGGCGGCCTCGTTCGAGGCCAGGTAGACCACAGCCGAGGCGACTTCCACGCCGGTGCCCATGCGCCTGGCCGGAATCGCGGCCATGATCGCTTCTTTCTGCTTGTCGTTCAGCTTGTCAGTCATGGCCGATTCGATGAAGCCCGGCGCCACGCAGTTCACTGTCACGCCGCGCGTCGCGATCTCCTGTGCCAGCGATTTCGACATGCCGATCATGCCAGCCTTTGACGCGCAATAGTTCGCCTGGCCGGGATTGCCGGTTACACCGGACACGGAGGTGATGTTGATGATGCGGCCGTTGCGGCGGCGCATCATCGAATAGGTCAGTTCGCGTGTGAGCCGGAACACGGCGGTCAGGTTGACCTCGAGTACCGCGTCCCAGTCCGCGTCCGACATCCGGATAAAAAGCCCGTCCTTGGTGATCCCGGCATTGTTGACCAGTATGTCGACGCCTTCGAGTTCGGCTTCCGCCTTTGCGCCCAGCACCTTGACCTCGTCGCGGTTCGAGAGGTTCGCCGGAAACAGTTTTGTCCGCTCGCCAAGCTCGGCAGCCAACGCCTCGAGCTTTTCGACACGCGTGCCGTGCAGGCCGACGGTTGCGCCCTGCGCGTGCAGCGCCCGCGCCACAGCCTCGCCGATTCCACCGCTTGCTCCGGTGACGAGCGCGTTGCGGCCGGTCAGATCGAACATTTATCGATTCCCTTTCTAAGGACCGGCTTCGCACGGAAGCGGTCACTGGCGGCCCTGCGCCGTCCAGACATTATCGGGTACAGCTGCTGGACAGGCCTCGAGCCGAACTCGGAGGGCCTCGCTTAATCTTCCGGGTAGCGGTACGTCCACGTCGCTTCAACAGCTGAGAATTTTGCAAAAACGTGCCCCGGCTCGTCCAGCTTCCGCAGCGCATTCACCGAGGCGGTCCAAGGCCACGCCCTTCACAATCGTGATCCGGCAAAGATTTGGAAATGAGAGATAGAGTTACTGGAGGAATGTCGCATGGCTTCTACACCTGCTTGAACGCCAGAACTGCGTTCATGCCGCCCATGGCGAAGGCGTTGCTCAGTGCCACGCGCACCTTGCGCTCGCGCGCCACATTGGGCGTGACGTCGAGATCGCAATCGGGGTCTGGCTCGCGATAATTGGCGGTCGGCGGCACGACGCCCTCCTGGATCGCCATCACGGAGGCGATCATTTCAAGTGCGCTCGCTGCGCCGAGGCAATGCGCGTGCATGGACTTGGTGGACGAGACAGACATCGAATAGGCATGGCCTCCGAAGACGCGCTTGATCGCCGCCGTCTCGGTCTGATCGTTGGCCTTGGTGCCGGTGCCGTGGGCGTTGAGGTAATCCACGTCCTCGGCATTCAGCCCGGCGTCGGCAAGGCAAGCGCGCATGGCGGCCTCCGGCCCCTCGATAGACGGCGCGACGATGTGGAAGGCATCCGCGGAAAGGCCTATGCCTGCGATCTCAGCAAGCATTGTGGCACCGCGCGCCGCGGCATGCTCATAGCTTTCCAACACGGCCATGCCCGCACCCTCACCTATCACCACTCCCTTCCTGTCGGCGGAGAAGGGCCGGCAAGTATCCGGAGCGAGCGCGCGCATTGCTTCCCATGCCTTCATCTGAAGCCATACGAGTGGCGCCTCGGCGCCTCCGGCAAGCATCACGTCGGCCCGGCCGAGCCTGATCTGATCCGCCGCCGAAGCGATCGCATGGTTGGCTGATGCGCATGCGGAGGCGATGGCAAAGACCGGGCCGCGCAGGCCTAGGCTCATGCTGACCTGGCTGGCAGCGGCGCTCGGCAACCCCCTTGGTGCAGTGTAAATGCCCACACGCCTCGCACCGTCCAAAAAGAGGTCGCGGTAGGTTTCTTCGACCGTTCCCCACCCCCAGCCGCAGACGCCTACTGCCGCGCCGAAGCGATACGGATTTCCCTCGTCGCAGGAAAGTCCGGCGTGTTGCATGGCTTCGCGCGCTGCAAGCACAGCGAGCAAGCTGAGGCGGTCCATGGAGACGAGCTGGTTGCGGCCGATGTCGTGCTTCGGCAGCTCCTTGATCTCGGTACCGACAGTGCCCTTCATCTCATGAAGCTCGGAAGTGACCATCGGGCGGACGGCGGAGCGGCCTTCGCGCATCTCTTTCCAGATAGAGGCGGCGTTGTTGCCTAGGCCGCAAAGCCCGCCCATCCCAGTAATGACGACTCGCCTGTCCAATCAGACCTCCTTCGCGAGCAAACCGCGGACGGCTTCCACCATGTCGCCGACATTCTTGAGATTCGACCAGGCGTCGGCCGCGTTCATGTCGATCTTGATGTCGTAGGCCTGCTCCACATCCCAGAGGAGATCCGCCAGACCCAGCGAATCGACTCCGAGCGAGGTCAGTTCCGTGGCAGTCGTTATTTCGCCGATGATGGACGCACTCTCGCCGCTCTCCGATTCGACGCGGTTCTTGATCGTGGCAATGATTTCCGTCGCGAGTTGATCAGCCATTCTGTTCCTTTCCATAGCAATGCCTTTTGACGTGGGTGCGGCGCCATACCTCTGCCAGTCACGTCGCGAAAATCGTCCCTGACTAGGCTTGTGCCACTCACCAACAGCAATCGGAATAAAAAGACCGGATGAGTTCCGGTTGGTCTGCGGCGTAGGCATCCAACTGCAACTCATTTTCCTGGGGCAACTTCCATCGCACGTCTGAGCTCATGGAAATTTCTCCTTCGGGCTCTTTTTTCGCTAGCGTCACACGATAAGGGTAGCGGGCGATCAGGGCGTGTGAGGTGCTGTCAATGCGAGATTCCGGAAGATTGATAAAATCGTTTGTTTCGATGAGATGCATCCACCCTGTGGATAGAGATACATTCCAATGAACGGGCAAGCCTCTGGTTGCGGGAGATAATGCTACAGGAGACATCCCGCATGGCTCCACGCAAAAGCTCGGCACGTCTCGGGCGCTACTAGATGCTCAGCGCCTCACACTCGCTCTCTACGGTGCGACGAAGCGCGCTGGCGGTCGCGGAAGGCACAAAGGTTACCAATCCGCAGTGTGGATTCATCCTGTGGCTCGACCTTCCCCATACCATCGATTCGCTCGACTCTTTCAGGGCTGCATCGCGGCGGCGGCATGGGCGGTATGGGCGGCATGGGTTTCTAAGCTCTGCGCCTCTCACCAATCTCAAAGGGCGGCGGCAATGCCGCCCCCTTTTTTGGAACGGAGCCGGTCGGAAAAGGTTTGGGGCTTGGTCATCGGTGGTTGCTTCGCAGGTTGTGTCAGCAACCCAACCCTACCGAAGAACATCAATGACCGCCGCTACGCCGCTCGCTCGCTACAGCGCCGCGATCCTCGCCTTCGGCCTTGTCTACATGCATCCTTTTTTCGGGGACGGTAACGGCCGCATTCACTGCAACCTGATCCATCACGTGCTTGCCATGCGCAGCTTCAACCCGCCGGGAGTGGTGTTTCCTATCTCGGCCGCGATACTGGACTCATGCCAACGACACGATTTATGCCGCTATTTCTACGCTTCCAACCTGAAGCGTGTCTGGCGTGTGGCGCCACCTCTTTGACGGGCAGCCCCAGTGAGTTCATATTATATTAATATTATGTAGCAAAATATAAACCGTCATAATTATTCATGAACTGTTTGTTTCAAACGCATGAAAAGCAATTAACTCCTTTCTGATTCTGATGCTGACAATGGAGTGGGACAACAGAAGCAGGCGCGATCTCATCTGAGTGGCATGAGATGATGGGCGAGAGATGATGACACTGAATGAGCCGGGGGAGCTTACGGTGTCAATTTCTATGTCTGCGCCTATGTCTGATGACAGAGGTTTCCATGTTCTTGAGGCGGCTCCGAACCGGGACCGACGATGACGTCGGCACCGTCGACATGATCCGGCAGACCGGCAAGTCCAAGAGCTGCTTATGGCGTTGGCAGAGCGCCCCAATTCCTCAATGCGGGTAACAATCCGCTGCATTGCGGCCGGATCTCCGGAACGGATCGGCTCATCATCAGCGCCGTGCGGGAACGCGTTCCGCTTGGCAGCCTTGCGGGCCGTCGCCTCGTGCGCTTTCAGCTCGGCGCAGCGGGCGTCCGAAATCCTCATGCGCTTTTCATTGCGAGCCACGCGAAAGTGCTCGCGGTTCACTCCACCTAAAAAATTCGCTCTAACGAGCAGCCCTGATCAGCCTCTCAGCAAGACTTGTCTTTCGAGCGATGATTTCTGATCCTTCATAGGAAAGATGGCCGCTGTCCCGGTAGAGGAATTTGCCATCGATCTCGGTTCTGCATTTTGTGTCGTCGCAGAGAAAGTCGTGGTAAGAGACAACCTCTACGTCAGCTTTCAAAGCCACCTGGTTCAAGAGCTCAAGAGTGCGGGATCGCATCCGGCGGTAATCGGCGACATAAATTTCGCAGTCACTGTGCCGCCCGAGCATAAGATTTCCCCTCACCTTTCGCTCAAGGCAATCGCCGATATCGAAGCTTGCGACTGGCGGGGGAGCAACTACGACCACTCGCCTGCCCAAAGCGCGAACGGCGTCGACGAGGGACTTGATACCCTCAACGGCTCCGTCTACCGAAGTTTCAACTTCCGTGAATGTCCCATCACGCCTCTTAAGGAGCATGAAGTCTTTTGAATCAGGGGCGTCAAATGGGCTCGAAATGACAACGGTCCTTATCCCCGGCCGATTTTTCAGGATACCCAAAACACTGTCATTGAAGCGAATACAGTCCTCGGCGAAGGAGGGAGACGCTGCGCGCTTGGAGAAGGCAGCAACGCCGATGGCGGGGAAGCACCCGCTCATTGTGAGCTGAGCCAGGCCGGCCTCTCCGATCGTTTTGGCCAAGCCGGGAACCAGTGCCATGGCAAATGAATCGCCCCAAACCAGCATTTCGGGCCTGCCCGTCGTCTGACAGGCCTCGGGAATGCCCTGGGGAGGCGATCCAGATGTGAGATCACATGCCCTTCCCAGGCCGTAATTGATCCGTCGGCTCTCGGAAAAGCCAACCCTACTTTCGGCTGCGCCAATGTCGACTGGCCGTGCGAAGCCGAGAAGAACCGTTGCGGCAACGAGTCCTGAGGCCATCCCTCCACGAGATGCGACGAATCCCTGCCGGAACGGCTTTTCCACGAAACGGTGAAGAACTAAGCTGGCTACAACTGAGAAGGCAACTGCCGCATAGATTGCAAGCGCGGGAGGCTCTGCCAGCCAAGCAGCCCGCACGTATACAAGCACCGGCCAATGGACCAGATAGAGCGAGTACGAGATATCCCCGATCCTTGCCATGCTTCGAACCGCCACATTATCCCTGCTGGGCGACAGCAGGAGGATCAGGGTTGCCAAGCAAACCAAAGCGGCATCCACGATCGGGTTCTGCGAACTAAGTCCAATGGGAATAAGGAGGATAAGCACGAGCGCCGGGAGGCGCAGCGCCGCAAACTTGGCCGCCACGCGAGCGCTGGCGGGAAGCAATGCCCCGAGCGAACCAATCGCTATTTCCCAAAAGCGGGTCGGCAAAAGATAAAATGCAGCGTATGGGTGACGAATGGCCACGTAGAGACACAGTGCCAGGCTGGCAACCAGGAGCAAACTAACCGCTGTGAGCCGCCATCTCTTGGGAGCCAAGGCCAAGAAAGCAGGAAGCAGCAGATAACACTGTTCTTCGACAGCGAGCGACCAGAAATGCAGGAGAGGCTTCGTTTCGGCGGATTCGCCGAAATAGTCCGCCTGAGACCAGAGAACGATGTTGCCGGTGAATGTGAGCGCCCCGAGGACCTGACTTCGGAAGTCCCGCAGGCCCACATCCGACAGGAAAAAGGGGGCAGCGATCGTCGTGAGCGCAATGACCACATAGGCCGCGGGCAACAGGCGCTTCGCACGACGATAATAGAATTCCCAATAGCTGAACCGTGACTGCTCAAGCTGGGTCGCGATGAGGCCGGTGATCAGAAATCCCGAAATTACGAAGAAAATATCAACGCCGAGATAACCAAACGGCGCGATTTGGGTATGATAAAGGACAACCAGCAGGACAGATAGACCCCGCAAGGCCTGGACATCGGCTCGAAAGTCTCGCGGCATAGAAGACCTGATGAAATTCCTGGTTTAATTGGATGAACTGAGTCCTCGCACCAACGATGTTAAAATGGTGCCCTTCTAGATCATCCGCTGGATCGAATTCGGCCGATATGCCGCACTCGCCCATAACATAAGTAAGAAAGTTGCCGGCAGAAGGTGTCGGCGTACTTGCTTTCGGTCAATTGTTGTTCTTCTAATGGAGCATGCCCGCAAATTCGTAAAATCGATTGGTTGAATGCCATACATCCAGGCTATGGATCTCTTGCACAAGCTCTGATGGCATTCGGCGAGGTTGCCGACTGCTTGCCGTCACCGTAAGTTTTTGCCCTCCCACAAAACGTCGAGCCAAAGGCGCCCGCCACGCGCGTTGGCCATTAGGCTTCACCACGCTGCATCTGGCTTCCAGTTCGAATCCACGGCTTTGAAGTAGGCGCGGTAGTTGCGCGCCGCGACACTGGCGTCGCCGATCTGCCGTCGCGTTCTGTCAATCCGCACGAGTGCGGTCTCGACTTCGGCGACCGCGTCCGGCACACCTGATTTGTAGGCGGCCACCGCCACCTTATATGCGGCTGCCGCGCTGCCCACTGCCGCCCGGCGCGAGCCACCGTCAAAAAGCGGGATCGAGACGGCCGGGCCGAAGGACCAGGGCAGAGAGGTTCCCATCAGCGATGAACCGTCGATCTTGACCGAGCCGCCGAGGCTGAGGCTCGGATAGAGATCGGCTTTTGCCGCGCCGATCTCGGCGAGCGATGCAGCGACCTCGAGCTCAAGGGCGTCGATGTCGGGGCGCTGCCGTAAGGCGTCGGCAGGCACAGCGGATAGCTTGAGGATCCTCGGCGCGGTAACCCTTGCCTGCCCATCGCCAGAATATCGCGGACGTGAGGCTCGTCACCGCCAGTAAGTCGGGCGAGTGACTTGACGAGAACCTCGCACTCGACGTCAGCCCGACCAATCATGAGGCGATCATTTCCTGCGACGCCGAACACCGCCTGCGGAATCGATCGCGACCAGCGCTGAAGCCGATCCGCTCCGCAAGAGCAAGTACCTCAACAATCGGATCAGGACCATCGGCGCATCAAGCGCCGCACTCGGTCGATGCTCGGCTTCAAGTCGATGGCGAGTGCCGATGCCGTCCTTTCCGGCATCGAGATGGTTCACATGATGCGTAACGGCAGGCGAGGTTCGCCATAATCCACGTCCCTCGATCGCCGAGCAGTTCGAAATCCTTGCAGCATGATCATCGGCGCGAAAGCGTCTCGTTGTAACCAGAAGCACGATTTGCGACAGACCCCTCCCGAGTAACCCCCATTTGCTATACAGCCGCAAAGACTAAGGGCGGGCCGCCAATCACACCACGGTCATAGCGTCTAGGCAGCGGTCTTGATCTCGGCCATGACGCCGACGATGTCGTTCACCACCGTCTCGACCAGCTTCTGGTCGTCGCCCTCGGCCATAACCCGAATCAGGGGCTCGGTGCCGGAAGGCCGGATCACCAGGCGGCCGGACTTGCCGAGCCGGTTGCGGGCATCCTCGATCGCGGCCTTGACGGGTGCCGTCTCCAGGGGCTCGCCGCTGGAAAAGCGCACATTCTTCAGGAGCTGCGGCACCGGCTCGAACTTTTTGCAGATCTCGCTGACCGGCTTGTTCTGGCGCTTGATGCAGGCCAGCACCTGCAGCGCCGAGACCAGCCCGTCGCCGGTGGTGGAGAAATCAGACAGCACGATATGGCCGGACTGCTCGCCGCCGACATTCAGCCCATGCGCGCGCATGTGCTCGACCACGTAACGGTCGCCGACCTGGGTTCGGTGAAATTGCAGGCCGGCTTCACCGAGGAAGCGTTCGAGGCCAAGATTGGACATGACGGTGGCGACGACGCCGCCGCCTGCCAGGCGGCCGCTCTGATGCCAGGATTCGGCGATCAGCGCCATGATCTGGTCGCCGTCGACGACAGCGCCGTTCTCGTCGACGATGACCATGCGGTCGGCGTCGCCATCGAGCGCTATGCCGATGTCGGCGCGCACTTCATGAACCTTCTTGGAAAGGCCCACCGGGTGCGTCGAACCGCATTCCTCGTTGATGTTGAAGCCGTTCGGCTCGTTGTTGATGGTGATGACCTCGGCGCCGAGTTCCCAAAGCGCTGCCGGCGCCACCTTGTAGGCGGCGCCGTTGGCGCAATCGACCACGATGCGCAGGCCCGCCAGCGACATGGACCGCGGCAGAGTGCGCTTGGCGAATTCGATATAGCGGTCGTGCACGCCGTCCACGCGCTTGGCGCGCCCGAGCCCATCCGCGTCGGCCAGCGAAATGTCGACATCCTGGTCGAGCAGCGCCTCGATGCGCATCTCGATCTCGTCCGACAGCTTGTAGCCGTCGGGGCCGAACAGCTTGATGCCGTTATCGTAATAGGGGTTGTGCGAGGCCGAGATCATCACGCCGATATCGGCGCGCAGCGACCGCGCCAGCATGGCGACCGCCGGCGTCGGAATCGGCCCCAGCAGGAACACATCCATGCCGGCGGCACAGAAGCCCGCGACCAGCGCGTTCTCGATCATATAGCCCGACAGCCGCGTATCCTTGCCGAGCACGACGCGATGGCGATGGTGGCCGCGCTGGAACGACAGGCCGGCAGCCATGCCGACCTTCATCGCAACCTCGGCGGTCATCGGAAATTTGTTGGCCCCTCCCCGGATCCCGTCCGTTCCGAAATATCGTCTCGTCATCTTACTCGACGTGCCCATATATGATTCACCCAAGTGTCGCCTCGTGGACATTCCCACAGGCAGCCAGTGTCCGAGTGACTGGCCGCTTGCCACTCCGCATCTTCTTTGCAGAATACCATGATTGTCAGGACGAAAGGTGTCCTTAGCTCACAATCTGGGGTGAGGACAAGAGCTGTACAAAATCTTGCGCTAAGCCCAACGGATCGTGAAACTCATGCGGCTCGCCGGGTTGGGGTCGGTAGCCTAAGGGTTCGAAAGCCTTCGGGCATCTGATGCTCGGTGTCCCAGGTGTAGATGCCTGTCAGGGTTGATATGTTCCCAACTCAGCGGCGAGATATACTTCAACAGCGTATCTGGAATGTTTCGGCCTCCTCGTTTCAACTGTGTGGCCCGCGCGGTCGAGATAGACCGTGTTCCAGTGTCCGATCGCGCTGACGACGAGGTTGAGCCCGGATGCGCGGAAGGCCTGGCTCTCGAACGAACGATCGCGAATTTCGCCTCGCTCATGGAAGAACACGGCGCGCTTGAGCTTGTGTGCTGCTTCGCCCTTGTTGAGGCCGGCTTGGCAGCTTGCCGGGCTTGAGTACCATTCAATCATGAATATGGACCGCTCGATCCTGCCCAGTTCCCGCAGCGCCCTTGCGAGTTGGCTTTCCTTCTGTCGCTTTGCAGTTAATGAGGGTCTTCCTCAATTTGTGTGGTTCATCCGCTGTTAGCGACGCCACTCTCTATCTTTCCCTGACATGCGGACCTTCCAACCTTCTTAGCGCTAGCGCGCTACCCCCGACAGCCTCTTACCGAGCTGTAGCATCTGCCTCTTGAAGCGCCTGCGAACCGTCGCCAGCGCATCTGTGTCCATTCCCAGGGTCTTCCTCAATTTGTGTGGTTCATCCGCGGTAGCGACGCTATCGCTATGGGCGGGCATGCGAACGAAATCGAAATGGTCGCCCGGCCCAGGGGTCAGAATTCTGGGTGTCGCGCTCACTGATGATCACAGTTGGGTTGTTTCCGCTGCCGGACCAGCGATCGGCATTTGCCCGATTGCGGCCGGCGAAGCCGAAGTCGGCATGGCTGGTCCAACCGCAGCCTTCAGGATCTGCCGGTCCAGGGCAAGCCCGTGACGGTGAAGCTCCTGCTGAGCCGCTGGCGATGTGCACATCAGAAATGTGAGCGACAAACGTTCACTGATCGACTCCCGACGGTTGCTTCCCCTTATGCGCGCAGGACGACGAGGGTCGTGGAGATTGTCGGCTTGCTCGGCCATAGCACGGGTGGACGTCCTGGCGAACGCCTCATGCAACGGCTCGGCACGCCGGTCAGTGACGACACCATCCTGCGGCAACTGAAGCGGGATGCCGCGGTTACTCACCGCGCCTCCTAGATTCGGGTGGTTGGCATCGATGACTGGAGCTGGCGGCGAGCGACGCGATACGGCACTATCATGGTTGATCTCGAGCGCCACTCGGTCGTCGACATTCTCGATGATCGGAGTGTCGATAGCGCAGCCAGGTGGCTGCGGATCATCCCTCCGTCGAGGTATCGTCAGCCGAGACCGCTGCGGCCTTTATGCGCAGGCCGTCCGTGAAGGCGCACCGCAGGCTCAGGTGGTCGACCGGTTTCATCTGGTCCAGAATCTTCGTACGGCAATCGAGGAACAGATGGGCCTTAGTGGACGTGCTTCAGGAAGATCCATCCTGTCCGAGGACGCTATTGTCGACGCTGCGACACATCGCCGGCGTGCCCGTCTCGCGCATAGTCCTTACGCCAGGAGGGTCTATCCTACAGCGCGATCGCCCGACGGACCGGCGATGAGCGTCGCAGCGTAGCGAAGTGGCTCAAGTTCAAGGCTCCGCCAGATAGGCGGCGAGCAGCATTGAACCCCACATCACCATGGTGCTTTGAAACGTTCATTGCCCAATGCTGGAAGGAAGGGAACCGCTGCGGACGGCATCTTTTTCATGATGTCAAGCAGCGCGGCTACACCGGCAGCTTCTCCAATCTGGAGCGACTGCTGGGAGCTTGGCGGCGGGCCGAAAAGAGTGCGCGCCGATGATGTTCCTTCGGTGGCGATCAGCTTGGGACCCGTTCGAGATCCGGATACCGGCCACGCGATTTCGCCAGTTGTTGCCGCGGCGCTGTGCATAAAGCCAAGAGGCCTGCTGACGCCTCGACAAGCAAGGAAAAGTCGACGCCCTGAAGCAGGGATCTGACGCATTCGCCGAGATGCGACGCCTGGCAATGCGCTTCAACGGTATCCTTCGGAGCAAGAGGTCGGAAACACTGGCCCCCTGGATCGACGATGCAATCGACTCCGACATCATTCCGATCATGCGATTCGCCCGTGTTTTGCGCAGAGACTCGATGCCGTCAATAACGCCATCGAGCTGCCCTGGAGCAACGGACAGGCCGAAGGTCAGATCAACCGCCTCAAGACCCTCAAGCGCCAATGTACGGCCGGCTCCGAACCGGCTGGACCGACGATGACGTCGGCACCCTCGACATGATCCGGCAGACCGGCAAGTCCAAGAGCTGCATATGGCGTTGGCAGAGCGCTTCGCCGCCGAAGGCTTCAAGGGCTGTTGCGACAAGACGCGGCCCTCGCGGTATTGCGGCTCTCGGGCCCCGAAGCCCTGCCGAGCGCGGTTCTGATACGCCGTGAGAGGAATTGGATCACGGGCCAGAATTGTGAAATATATTGCGGCATTATGTAATTTTAGAAATCCCAGTAACAAATAAAGTTAACATTCTTTTCACTTGAATTTTTGGCCCTATTATTAAATTAATTAGGGCGCCGAACCCGGCAAGATCAAGCGGGTTAGTCGAAATCCGATTTTGCTGGTGCTTTTTGAGGGATGAGACTCTGCGCATTTTGCGCGAAGCTGCAACTTATTTTGTAGCTTAATTACATAATGGTTCTTTATGGAGTTGTTTGCATGCGCGTAGAAAACGATCATTGCGATGTGATCGGTGTGTCCGTCGCTCCCACGCAACTTAATAGTCTGTCTGCTGCGATTCTGCAGCAGGGGGGGATGGCGCGAGTGTCGCTGCCAGGCAATGTGGTGGCCTGGGCGGCAGGGCGTCACCAGACGCTCAGGCGGATGCTTTCCGACCAGCGTTTCAACAGGGACTGGCGACAGTGGCGGGCGCTGAAGGACGGCGAGATTCCCGAGGATCATCCGCTGATCGGGATGTGTAAAGTGGACAACATGGTCACGGCGCCTGGCACCGATCACCGGCGCTTGCGCGGCCTGCTGTCCAGGAGCTTCGCGCCAAGTCGTATCGCCTTGCTGGCGCCACGGATCGAACAATGCGTCGATCGATACCTGGCCGAGATGGCGCAGCGCGGCGGCAGTGACGATCTGATGTGCGAGTTCGCCGTTCCGCTGCCCACCAACGTGATCGCCGAACTGTTCGGTTTGCCGGACGAACAGCGCGAGGAGATCGTCGCGCTCACCTACAGCCGGGCCAACACCTCCGCCACAGCCGCAGAGGTGCGACAGACGCGGCACCGCATCCCGGATTTCTTCCGTCGCCTGATCGCGCTCAAGCGGGGCCAGCTCGGCGACGATCTGGATTCGGCCCTGATCGTCGCGCGCGACCACGGCGAGCTCGTTTCCGACACCGAGCTCATCGACATGCTATTTATGGTGCTCTCCGCAGGCTTCGTGACCACCACCGGCGTCATCGGGCAATGGCGTGCTGGCATTGCTGACGCATCCGCAGCAACTGCACCTGGTGCGCAGCGGCCAAGTTCCGTGGTCACAGGCGATCGAGGAGATCCTGCGCTGGGGCAGCGCAGTGGCCAATCTGCCGTTCCGCTATGCCACCGAGGACGTGGAGATCGACGGATGCACGGTCCACCGCGGCGACGCCGTCCTGATGGCGTTCCATGCGGCGAACCGGGACGAAAAGGCCTTCGGTCCCGGCGCCGACAGGTTCGATGTCACCCGGCGGCACAACCCGCACCTGTCATTCGGCGAGGGGCCGCATTCCTGCCTGGGCGCTGAGCTGGCGCGCCTGGAATTGCGCTGCGCCTTCCCCGCGCTGTTCCGGCGGCTGGAGGATCTTGCGTTGAGCATCGGCGCGGAGGACGTCGTCTACATGCCGTATTACGTCATTCTCTGCCCGCAGCGCCTGCCGGTCACCTTCCGCCCTCCATCGCTTAAAGAGTGAGGTGCCACCATGTCCGAACGACCCTTGCCGACGCTGCCGATGTGGCGCGTCGATCACATCGAGCCCTCGCCCGAGATGTTGGCGCTATGCGCCAATGGTCCGATCCACCGCGTGCGGTTCCCGTCCGGGCACGAAGGCTGGTGGGTGACAGGCTACGACGAGGCCAAGGTGGTGCTGTCCGACGCGGCATTCCGGCCCGCGGGAATGCCGCCGGCGGCATCCACCCCGGATTCGGTGATTCTCGGTTCGCCGGGGTGGCTGGTCTCGCACGAGGGGGGCGAGCATGCCCGGTTACGCACGATCGTGGCGCCGGCCTTCAGCAACCGCAGGGTGAAGCTGCTCGCGCAGCAGGTCGAGGCGATCGCCGCGCAGTTGTTCGAGACGCTGGCGGCCCAGCCCCAACCCGCCGACCTGCGGCGCCACCTCTCCTTTCCGCTTCCAGCCATGGTCATCAGCGCGCTGATGGGCGTGCTCTACGAGGATCACGGCTTTTTCGCCGGGCTGTCCGACGAGGTGATGACGCACCAGCATGAAAGCGGCCCGCGCACCGCGTCGCGCCTGGCCTGGGAAGAACTGCGCGCCTACATTCGCGGCAAGATGCGGGACAAGCGCCAGGATCCGGGCGACAACCTGCTGACGGATCTGCTCGCAGCGGTCGACCAAGGCAAGGCAACCGAGGAAGAGGCGATCGGCCTGGCAGCGGGCATACTGGTGGCGGGGCACGAGAGCACTGTCGCGCAGATCGAATTCGGCCTGCTGGCTATGTTCCGCCATCCGCAACAGCGCGAACGCCTGGTCGGCGAACCGTCCCTGGTGGACAAGGCGGTGGAGGAAATCCTGCGCATGTACCCGCCGGGCGCGGGCTGGGACGGCATCATGCGCTATCCGAGGACCGACGTGACCATCGCGGGCGTGCATATTCCTGCGGAGAGCAAGGTGCTGGTCGGCCTGCCGGCGACGTCGTTCGATCCGCGCCATTTCGACGACCCGGAAATCTTCGACGTCGGACGCGACGAAAACCCGCACCTGGCGTTCTCCTACGGGCCGCACAACTGTACCGGAGCGGCGCTGGCCAGGCTGGAACTCAAGGTGGTGTTCGGTTCGATCTTCCAGCGCTTTCCCGCGCTACGCCTAGCCGTGTCGCCCGAAGAACTGAAGTTGCGCAAGGAGATCATCACTGGCGGGTTCGAGGAGTTGCCGGTGCTCTGGTGACGCGCGGACGCCGCCGGGATCGGGATCTTCTGCGCAATTTGCCGGCGCGCCTGGGTGCGCACCGGTCAGATCAGCCAGCCAACAGGTAACCAGGATGGACGTGCAAGAAACCACAGCAGCATGCCGGGACGCCTTCGCCGAACTGGCGTCGCCAGCGTGCATCCACGACCCGTATCCGTTCATGCGGTGGTTGCGCGAGCACGATCCGGTGCATCGCGCGGCGTCGGGCCTCTTTCTGTTGAGCCGCCACGTCGACATTTACTGGGCGCTCAAGGCCACGGGCGATGCGTTTCGGGGACCGGCGCCGGGCGAACTGGCGCGCTATTTCCCGCGTGCGGCGACCAGCCTGTCGCTCAACCTGCTGGCGTCCACGCTAGCGATGAAGGACCCCCCGACGCATACGCGTCTGCGCCGGCTGATCTCGCGCGATTTCACCATGCGCCAGATCGACAACCTGCGGCCGAGTATCGCGCGCATCGTCGCAGCGCGCCTGGACGGCATGGCGCCCGCGCTGGAGCGCGGGGAGGCGGTGGACCTGCATCGGGAATTCGCGCTGGCCTTGCCCATGCTGGTCTTCGCCGAACTGTTCGGCATGCCCCAGGACGACGTGTTCGGGCTCGCCGCCGGCATCGGCACCATTCTGGAAGGCCTGAGTCCGCACTCCAGCGATCCCCAGCTCGCCGCCTCGGACGAGGCCAGCGCCAAGGTGCAGGCCTATTTCGGCGACCTCATACAGCGCAGGCGCACCGATCCCCGCCACGACATCGTGTCGATGCTGGTCGGCGCACACGACGACGATACCGACACGCTGTCGGATGCGGAGTTGATCAGCATGCTGTGGGGCATGCTGCTGGGCGGCTTCGCCACCACTGCTGCGACCATCGACCATGCGGTCCTGGCGATGCTGGCGCATCCCGAACAGCGGCACTGGCTGGAGGGAGACGCCGTGGGGGTGAAGGCATTCGTCGAAGAAGTCCTGCGCTGCGAGGCGCCCGCCATGTTCAGCTCCATTCCGCGTATCGCCGTGCGCGACATCGAACTGGGCGGCGTGGTGATCCCGAAGGACGCGGATGTGCGCGTGCTGATCGCGGCCGGCAATCGCGACCCGGACGCCTTCGCCGATCCCGACCGCTTCGATCCCGCGCGGTTCTACGGCACCAGTCCTGGCATGTCGACCGACGGGAAGATCATGCTGAGCTTCGGCCACGGCATCCACTTCTGCCTCGGTGCGCAACTGGCCCGGGTGCAGTTGGCCGAGAGCCTGCCGCGGATCCAGGCGCGCTTCCCCACGCTGGCATTGGCCGAGCAGCCGACCCGGGAGCCCTCCGCGTTCCTTAGGACATTCCGCGCGCTGCCGGTGCGGCTGCATGCGCAGGGTGGGGCTGAGATGCGCGTCGTGGTCGACCAGGATCTGTGCGGAACCACCGGGCAGTGCGTGCTGACGCTGCCGGGCACCTTTCGCCAGCGCGAACCGGACGGCGTGGCTGAAGTGTGCGTGGCGACGGTCCCGCAGGCGCTGCACGCCGCCGCGCGGCTCGCGGCGAGCCAGTGCCCGGTCGCCGCCATTCGGGTCATCGAAAGCAACTCTGGCGATGACGAGCGCGCCAGCGCCGACCCTGCGCCTTCTCCGGCGGAGGCCTAGCGGCATGCCGCGAAAGACCAACGCAATCAGGAGGACACGATGGGACGGTTTGAAGGCAAGGTGGCCGTGGTGACCGGCGCCGGCGCCGGCATCGGCAAGGCATGCGCCCTCGCCATCGCGCGCGAGGGCGGCAGAGTGGTGGTGGCCGACATTGATGGCTCGGCGGCCATCGCCTGCACCGCGCAGATCGCGGCCGAAGCGGGCCACGCGCTGGCCCTGGCCATGGACATTGCCGATGCGCAGGCGGTAGCAGCGCTGTTCGAGACGGCGGAGCGGCACTTCGGTGGGGTCGACCTGCTGGTGAACAACGCGAGCGCCATGCATCTGACCCCGCGCGACCACGCGATCCTCGACCTGGACCTGGCGGTCTGGGATCAGACCATGGCGACCAATTTGCGCGGCACGCTGCTCTGCTGCCGGCAGGCGATCCCACGGATGATCGCCCGCGGCGGTGGCGCGATCGTCAACATGTCGTCGTGCCAGGGGCTCAGCGGTGACACCGCGCAGACGTCCTACGCCGCGTCGAAGGCGGCGATGAACATGCTGTCGGCCTCGCTCGCGACCCAGTACGGTCATGCGCAGATCCGCTGCAACGCGGTTGCGCCGGGTCTCATCATGACCGAGCGTCTCCTCGCCAAGCTGGACGAGTGCATGCAACAGCATCTGCGCCGGCACCAGCTCCTGCCGCGCGTCGGCCGCCCGGAGGACGTGGCCGCGCTGGTGGCGTTCCTGCTCTCCGCCGATGCTGCGTTCATCACCGGCCAGGTCGTGTGCATCGACGGCGGCATGCTGGCGCATGTGCCGACATACGCCGACGGTGGCAACAGCCGCGCCGCGCGGCCTGCCGGCGACATCGCCGAAGCGGCCGCGGCGCCGCGCTGCTGATGAACATGCTGCTCAACCCGCTGGACCGTCGGCACCGGCTGCGGTACGACATCCCGGTCGTGCCCGGCGCTTTCCCCCTCGTCGGGCATCTTCCCGCCATCGTCTGCGACCTGCCGTGCCTGCTGCGGCGCGCGGAACGGACGCTGGGCAGCCACTTCTGGCTGGATTTCGGCCCGGCCGGCCACCTGATGACCTGCGTGGATCCGGATGCGTTCGCACTGCTCCGGCACAAGGACGTGTCCTCGGCGCTGATGGAAGAGATCGCGCCCGAATTGCTTCGCGGAACGTTGGTCGCCCAGGACGGCGGCGAGCACCGGCAGGCGCGCGATGCGATCAAGGCGGCGTTCCTGCCCAAGGGGTTGACCCAGGCCGGCATCGGCGACCTGTTCGCGCCCATCATCCTGGCGCGGGTGCAGGCGTGGCGCGACCGCGGCGACGTGACCATCCTGCGCGAAACCGGCGATCTGACGCTCAAGCTCATCTTCAACCTCATGGGAATCCCCGCGAACGACCTGCCGGGTTGGCATCGCAAGTACCGGCAACTGCTGCAGTTGATCGTCGCGCCTCCGATTGACCTGCCCGGACTGCCCTTGCGGCGCGGCCGCGCCGCCCGCGACTGGATCGACGCGCAGTTGCGCCAGTTCGTCCGCGACGCGCGCGCGCATGCCGCGCGAACCGGGTTGATCAACGACATGGTGAGCGCCTTCGATCGCAGCGATGATGCGCTCTCCGATGACGTCCTGGTCGCCAATATCCGCTTGCTGCTGCTTGGCGGTCACGACACCACCGCCTCGACGATGGCCTGGATGGTGATCGAGCTGGCGCGGCAGCCTGTGCTGTGGGACGCCCTGGTTGAGGAGGCGCAACGCGTGGGCGCGGTGCCGACCCGACACGCGGACCTGGCGCAGTGTCCGGTCGCCGAGGCGCTGTTCCGCGAGACGCTGCGCGTGCATCCGGCGACTACGCTCCTGCCGCGTCGCGCGCTGCAGGAATTGCAACTCGGCCAACGGCGCATTCCCGCGGGCACCCATCTGTGCATCCCGCTGCTGCATTTCTCGACCTCGGCGCTGCTCCACGAGGCGCCTGATCAGTTCCGCCTGACGCGGTGGCTGCAACGCACGGAGCCGATCCGGCCGGTGGACATGCTGCAGTTCGGTACCGGGCCACACGTCTGCATCGGCTACCACCTGGTATGGCTGGAACTGGTGCAGTTCTCCATCGCCTTGGCGCTGACCATGCACAAGGCCGGGGTGCGGCCGCGGTTGCTGAGCGGCGTCGAAAAAGGCCGGCGCTATTACCCGACCGCACATCCGTCCATGACAATCCGCATCGGATTCTCATGAGCTGGCATCGCACGCCCCGTGTGCGAGGAAGCGGCGCCGGCGACGCGCGGCATTGCTGCACTCGGCGCGCTCGCTCGGTGCGACGCCGTCAACACCGCGGCGGCTCGCCGCTCGCCGTTGCGGTCTCCTGGCAGGTACAAGGACATGAACAACATGCAGACCGGTTCCACGCTACACGACGACCGAACTGGCGTTTCCGCGTTCGGCGGATTGGGCGCGCAGGCGCGCGGCGCATCCGGCGGGCAACTGCCGGAGATCTGGATGCAGGACGGCGCAAAGCGGGTCGAACAGGCGCTGGCGCGTCTCCTCTGCGCCGAAGACGACGGTGAGACCGAGCTGATGGCGGCGATGCGCTACGCCACCTTGCATGGCGGAAAGCGCACCCGCGCCTTGCTCTGTCTGGCTGCCGGCGCACTGGCCGACACGCCGGCGCACATGCTCGACGACGTCGGCGCCGCCATCGAGATGATGCACGCCTGTACCCTGGTCCACGACGACCTGCCCGCGATGGACGACGACGTGCTTCGCCGCGGCCTTCCGACCGTGCACGTCAAGTTCGGCGAAGCCACTGCGATCCTGGTCGGCGATGCGCTGCAGGCGCACGCCTTCCTGACCCTGGCGAGCCTGGATGCACCGGGCCACAACCGTATCGCGCTCGTGCGCGAACTGGCGCAGGCGGTGTCCGCCGAGGGTGCCGCAGGCGGACAGGCCATGGATCTATCGCTGGTCGGAAAGCACGTCGAGCTGGACAGGATCGTGGCGATGCACCGGATGAAGAGCGGAGCGCTAGTGCGCGCGTCCGTTCGCATGGGTGCGCTGGGCGCCATCTCGGAGGATGCCGCGCACGCTGCGCTGTACTGTGCGCTCGATCGCTACAGCGCCTGTTTCGGCCTGGCGTTGCAGGTAGTCGACGACATTCTCGACGCGACAGCGGATACCGCGACGCTGGGCAAGACGCCCGGCAAGGACGCGGCGGCGCAGAAGCCGACCTGCGCGTCGATCATGGGGCTGCAGGCAGCGCGCCAGTTCGCGCTGGATCTGTTGCGCGACGCCGGGGAGGCCATCGCCCCGCTGGGTCCGCGTGCGGAACGATTGGCGCAGATGCTGCAGCGGGCCAATGCGTATCTGTTCAAGCACGCGCCCTGCGCATGAGCGCGCGCGTCCGCATGGAGCCGCCCCTGTGCCGCTGCGATCGGCTGGCGGCAGCGGTGCATGCTGCACTGTGTTCCAAGTCGGCGGCGCCGATCGCAGCGGTTGCCCAGCACGGCCGCGGCGCACGCGGCGCGCTGCGCGAGCAAGCCTATGCGGCGGACCGGCGCCGGCTTCGGGGCGCATCGCCGCGCCGGAGCAGGGCGGCCGTCCGGCGCTGCCCGTGTGCCGGGCCGCGACGGGCCTGCGGCGACGTGCGCGGCGTCTGCCCTATCCTGGTTCTCGTCAACCGTGTGCAGAAGGAATATCCCGCGTGAACGCGCTGTCCGAACAGATCCTTTCCGAATTGCGCCACCTGCTGAGCGAGATGAGCGACGGCGGCAGCGTCGGTCCGTCCGTCTACGACACGGCGCGAGCTCTGCAGTTCTACGGCAACGTCACCGGTCGGCAGGACGCATACTCGTGGCTCCTCGCGCAGCAACAGGCCGATGGCGGATGGGGAAGCGCGGACTTCCCGCTGTTCCGCCATGCGCCCACGTGGGCGGCGTTGCTGGCATTGCAGCGTGCCGATCCTTTTCCCGGCGCTGCCGATGCAGTCCAGGCTGCAACCCGGTTCCTCGAGCGCCAGCCCGATCCCTACGCGCATGCGGTGCCGGAAGACGCGCCGATCGGCGCGGAGCTGATCCTGCCGCAGTTGTGCGGCGAGGCCGCATCCTTGCTGGGCGGCGTGGCGTTTCCGCGCCACCCGGCGCTGTTGCCATTGCGACAAGCGTGCCTGGTCAGGCTGGGGGCGGTGGCGACGTTGCCGAGCGGCCATCCGTTGCTGCACTCCTGGGAAGCCTGGGGAACGTCGCCGACCACCGCATGCCCCGATGACGACGGCAGCGTCGGCATCAGTCCGGCGGCCACTGCCGCGTGGCGTGCGAACGCCGTGACACAGGGGAGCACGCCTCAGGTCGGGCGCGCCGACGCGTATCTGCAGGCGGCATCGCGGGCGACGCGCAGCGGCATCGAAGGTGTCGTGCCCAACGTCTGGCCGATCAATGTGTTCGAGCCATGCTGGTCGCTGTACACCCTGCATCTGGCCGGGCTGTTCGCGCATCCCGCGCTCGCCGAGGCGGTGCGCGTGATCGTCGCGCAGCTCGACGTCCGCCTGGGCGTGCGCGGTCTGGGCCCTGCCTTGCACTTCGCGGCCGATGCGGACGACACCGCCGTTGCGTTGTGCGTCCTGCGCCTTGCGGGCCGCGACCCGGCGGTCGATGCGTTGCGCCATTTCGAAATCGGCGAGCTGTTCGTCACCTTCCCCGGCGAACGCAATGCCTCGGTGTCGACCAACATCCATGCCCTGCATGCGTTGCGACTGTTGGGAAAGCCCGCCGCCGGCACCAGCGCCTACGTCGAGGCCAATCGCAACCCGCACGGTCTATGGGACAACGAAAAATGGCACGTTTCGTGGCTGTATCCCACCGCGCATGCGGTCGCTGCGCTAGCGCAAGGCAACCCCCAGTGGCGCGACGAGCGCGCGCTGGCGGCGCTGCTGCAGGCGCAGCGCGACGACGGCGGCTGGGGCGCCGGTCGCGTGTCCACATTCGAGGAAACGGCCTATGCGCTGTTCGCGTTGCACGTGATGGATGGGAGCGAAGAGCCGACAGGGCGCCGGCGCATCGCGCAGGCGGTGGCGCGTGCGCTGGAGTGGATGCTCGCCCGACATGCGGCGCACGCACTGCCGCAGACGCCGCTGTGGATCGGCAAGGAACTGTATTGCCCCACCCGGGTCGTGCGCGTGGCCGAACTTGCCGGGTTGTTGCTGGCGCTTCGTTGGGGGCGGCGCGTCCTGGCCGAGGGACCAGGAGCGGCGCCATGATCCAGACCGAACGCGCGCTGCAGCAGGTGCTGGAGTGGGGGCGTTCCCTGACCGGGTTCGCCGACGAGCATGCCGTGGAAGCGGTCAGGGGCGGCCAGTACATCCTGCAGCGTATCGAACCGAGCCTGCGCGACACCAGCGCCCGCACCGGCCGCGATCCGCAGGACGAAACGCTGATCGTGGCGTTCTATCGCGAACTGGCGCTGCTGTTCTGGCTCGACGATTGCAACGACCTTGGCCTGATCGCGCCGGAGCAGCTCGCCGCGGTGGAGCAGGCGCTGGCGCAGGGCGTGCCGTGCGCGCTCCCCGGGTTCGAGGGCTGCGCTGTGCTGCGCGCTTCGCTGGCCGCGCTCGCCTACGATCGTCGCGACTATGCTCGGCTTCTCGAAGATACCCGGTGCTACTGCGCGGCGCTGCGCGCCGGACACGCGCAGGCGGCAGGGGCGGAACGCTGGTCCTACGCCGAGTACCTGCACAACGGCATCGATTCGATCGCCTACACGAACGTGTTCTGTTGCCTGTCATTGCTGTGGGGCCTGGACATGGCGGCGTTGCGCGCGCGTCCGGCGTTTCGCCAGGCCCTGCGGCTCATCTCCGCGATAGGGCGCCTGCAGAACGATCTGCATGGACGCGACGAGGACAGGTCGGCCGGCGAGGCCGACAACGCGGCGATCCTGCTGCTGCAGCGCTATCCGGCTATGCCTGTGGTGGAGTTCCTCAACGAGGAGCTGGCCGGCCATACGCGCATGCTGCACCGGTTGATGGGGGAAGAACGCTTTCCCGCGCCGTGGGGACCGTTGATCGAGGCCATGGCGGCCATCCGCGCGCAGTACTATCAGACCTCGACCAGCCGCTACCGCAGGGACGCTGAGGGGCGAGGCTAGCGTGCGCCGGCCTGATCGCGCGGGAGGCGGCGGCGTGCGCGCGCGGCCGTCGGTCCGATCCGACGCAACGCCGTCGCCCGATGCGACAGATGGAGCGAGCATGAGCGACACCGCCCTGAGCCGGCGCAAGGACGACCATCTGGACATCGTACTGGATCGGCGAACGGCGCCGGCCACGGTCGCCGCCGGCTGGGAATACATCCGTTTCGAACACTGCGCATTGCCCGAGTTGGACCTGACGCAGATCGACCTGCGGGCCTCGCTGCTGGGCAAGACCATGCGCGCGCCGCTGCTGATCAGCTCCATGACCGGCGGCATGCCACGCGCCGCGGCCGTCAACCGGCATCTGAGCGAGGCAGCGCAAGCCTTGGGGATCGCCATGTGTGTTGGTTCGCAGCGCGTGAGCCTGCAATCCCGCAACTCCCAGGGGCTGACGCGCGCGCTGCGCCGCCTGGCTCCAGACATCCCGTTGCTGGCCAATATCGGCGGCGCGCAACTGCGCGAGGCCGACGGCCTGGACCTGGCGCACCGGGCGGTGGATGCGCTGGAGGCCGATGGACTCATCGTTCATCTCAATCCGCTGCAGGAAGCGGTACAGCCGGAGGGCGACCGCGACTGGCGCGGCGTCCTGGCGCAGGTCGCTCGCGCCGCGCGCAGCCTGGGCGTGCCGATTGTAGCCAAGGAAGTGGGGGCGGGCCTGTCCGCCTCGGCGGCCTGTGCGCTCGTCGAGGCGGGCGTAGCGGTGATCGATGTCGCCGGCGCCGGCGGCACCAGTTGGGCCGCGGTGGAGGGCGAGCGCGCCCGCGATGCCGCCGACCGTGCAGTGGCGATGGCGTTCGCCGATTGGGGGATTCCCACCCCGGACAGCGTGCAGGCGGTACGTCGGGCGCTGCCAACGGTGAAGCTGATCGCGTCGGGCGGGATCCGCGACGGCGTCGACGTGGCCAAGGCCATCCGCCTGGGCGCGGACATCGCCGGGCAGGCGGCCGGCGTGCTGCACGCGGCGACGGTGTCCACCGAGGCGGTTGTCGCGCATTTCGAGATCGTCATCCGCCAGTTGGCCGTCGCCTGCTTCTGCACCGGCTCGGCTGATCTGGCGGCGTTGCGTCAGGCGCGCTTGTTGGCCTCGGCGCATCTGCCCGCCGGTTGATATGGGCGTCGCCCGCACGTGGCGGCGGGCGCCTAGCAGGTTGCTGAAATACCTACGCCAAACATAGACTACTGATCCACCTTGGCGAAGCGGTTCGATGCGCTGGAGCGATGTGTTCATGGAGCAGCTGTTCACGATGAAGCGGTTGGAGGATTTCGTTCCAGCCGATCATCCGCTGCGCCCGATCCGGCTGATGGTCAATGAAGCGCTGGTGCGGCTAGCTAGACAGACGCGAGGAATGACAGAAACTCTCCGTAGGATTTCGACAGGTTCAAGCCATTGAAGCTCGTTGTTGAGTACCAACCAGGCGGTGCCAGAATTGGTTGCAGAAATGGTGGCCGGAGTTGATGTTCGAGCACCAGGCCATGGTATGGGGTGCCACCGGTCGCCGCGAGCAGCACGGTCTTGCCCGTCAGCGCACGATAGTCGACGAGATCGAACAGGTGTTTGAGGGCACCGGTGTAGGATGCTCGATAGACAGGCGTTCCGACCACGAGCAGATCGGCCTTCTCGACGCGCTGGATGATCCCTTCTCCGGATGCACCGAGTGCGTCGCGGGATAGCCCGGCGAAAAGCGAGGGTGTCGCCTCGGTAATCTCGATCAGACCGGTGTCCGCCGGCACGCCCAACGCGACCGCCTTGACAAGCGCGTTCACCACCGCGGTGGTGCGGGTTGGCGTGTTTACGCCGCCCGATATTCCGAGAACCGACGTCCCTGGGAAAGACGGGCTGTTAGCCGCGTGGCATGGCAAAGGGGCAAGCTTCGAAGCGCCACGCAGATTCGCGCGACGAGCTAGAGCGTCGGACGCTCAGGTTGAATCGAGAGGGGATTCCAGTGAGGCGACGTTCGTGATTCACTTCCTGTAGGA
>NZ_JBVVQU010000064.1:0-34360 GCF_055811555.1 Mesorhizobium sp. WSM4813 | reverse complement strand
GTCTCCCGTCCGCCACCGCACCTGCTTTCATAGCAGAGTCGGCAAGAAACAAGTTACAAGGGGGGCGCTGTCCCGCCAGCGTTGCCGCAATCTTACTCACCGCTTCACCTCCCACGTCGTCACACGCTCGCCCGTGACGGGATCCTTGCCGTCCTTCAGTTGCACGCCTTGCGCCAAAAGCTCGTCGCGAATACGGTCGGCCTCGGCCCAGTTCTTGGCGGCGATCAGTGCGAGCCGTTTGGCAATGGCCGTGGCGATGGCGTCCTCATCAACCTTGGCCGGCGCGACGTCGAAACCGAGGAACGATAGTGCTGCCTTCAGCGAAGCGGCAGCATCGTTTCCCGCGGCAGCAGCATTGCCGCCACCGGTAGCATTGAAATCCACAGCCTCGCCGGCCAACTGCGTCAGCACCTGGAACGCAGAATAGGTTGCGAGATCGTCCGACAGGGCTTCCACCACGTCCACCGGCAATTGCTTTGCCGCCGCCGGTGCCAGATCCGCCGCCCGCTTCCATTTGCGCAGCGTGTTTTCCGCCTCTTCCAGCTTGCGCACGGAAAAGTCGATCGGCTCGCGGTAATGCGTCATCAGCATCGCCAGTCGCAGCACCTCGCCCGGCCATTTGCGGCCACCAAAGGTCTCCGTCTCCAGCAACTCGTTGATCGAGTAGAAATTGCCCAGGCTCTTGGACATCTTCTGCCCCTCGACCTGCAGGAAGCCGTTGTGCATCCATACCTTGGCCATCACATCGGTGCCGTGGGCGCAGCGCGACTGGGCGATCTCATTCTCGTGGTGCGGGAAGATCAGATCGAGCCCGCCGCCATGAATGTCGAAGACCTCGCCGAGATAGGCGGCCGACATCGCCGAGCACTCGATGTGCCAGCCCGGCCGGCCCCTGCCCCACGGGCTATCCCAGCCCGGCTCTTCCGGCGAGGACAGCTTCCACAGCACGAAATCGCCAGGGTTCTTTTTGTGCGGGTCGACGGCGACGCGAGCGCCGGCCTGCTGTTCGTCGAGATTGCGCTTCGACAACTGGCCGTAGTCAGGCATCGAGGCCGTGTCGAACAGAACTTCGCCTGCCGCAACATAAGCATGGCCGCGTTCGATCAACTGTTGAATCAAGGAGATCATGTCGACTTTGCCGTCGGCGCGCGGCTCGACGAATTCAGTGGCGCGCGGCTCGACCGTCGGTTCCAGGCAGCCGAGCGTCGCCACATCCTTGTGGAACTGGTCGGCGGTTTTTTCGGTGACCCGCCGGATCGCCTCGTTCAGCGACAGCTTTCCCGACGCAATCTCGCCGCCGAAATCGCGCAATGCGCGGTCATTGATCTTGTCGTCGACATCCGTGATGTTGCGCACATAGGTGACGTGCGCCTGCCCGTAGAGATGGCGCAGCAGACGGAACAGCACGTCGAAGACAATCACCGGCCGCGCGTTGCCGATATGGGCAAAGTCGTAGACCGTCGGGCCGCAGACATACATGCGCACATTGCGCGGATCGATCGGGAAGAAATCCTCGTTGGTCCGCTTCAGTGTGTTGTAGAGGCGCAGGCCCTTCGATGCGTCAGACATTCGTGCCTTCCCGGTGCGTTACTTTTCGGCTGGGGCCGCTTGCGCCGAGACGCAAATCAGGCTCCAGCCTGCTGGCCAGGGCGTTTGTCCACTCTAGAAGGAAGATAGGCGAAAACGTCCGGACCAGCGCGAAAGCTAGCCAATAATGCAGATGCCACAAATGGCGAAAGACGTTCTCATGAGCGGCTTTATCGCCTCAGCCAGTGTTGCCGTCAAGTCGCAACTTTCAGCAAAAGAGTCGCTGGATCACAGGTAATGACGCGGTGAAACATTTTATTAAACATCTCGGCACAGTCATGAAACATTCGCCGGCTAGATCACCAGATGTCACGATTTGGTCGGATTCGACCAGCAAACGCGGACACGAAGACGTTACCAGGGAAGAGAAAAATGCCCCGAACCAAGCAGGACTCCAGCAGCGCCAAGCAACCGGCGCTCGCCAGTCAATACCGGGCGATCGGCCCGGCCGCGATCGTCGCCGCCCTTCTCCACACAGCGAAGAAGAAAAAGCCGGTGCAGAAAATCATTTCGCCGCGCGCTGCCTGATGTGACGTGCGGCCGGCCGCTCGCCCGTAAAAGGGCGCCGGCAATGAAGGCGCTGAAGCGCCCCGGGAAATAGCAGCTACTGCCAAACCCAGCTGCTGCTAAAACAAGGTCATCTGACCATCGTCCGCGCCGGGCTTCTGGCGCGTGGCCTTCTCGGGCTCCGGCCCCACGACGCCCCTTTCCTGAATCTCCGGTCCTGTGTTGGCGACCTTGTTGACGAGGTCGGAAACCGGGACAGCCTCGAAGAAATCGAGCTGCGCCGGTCTGAGCAGGTCGGCCACGTCGCGCGGCTCCAGCGTGCGGCAATCCAGCCAGCGGGCAAAATCCTGCGGATCTATCACTACCGGCATCCGGTCATGGATATGAGCGATGTCGGTATTGGCGTTGACGGTCAGGATGGCGCCGGTGTCCATTTCGGAACCGCCCGGCTCGGCATAGGTCTCGATCAGCCCGGCGAAGGCGACAAGCCCGCCATGCCTCGGCCGCACCCAATAGGGCTGCCCCCTCTTGCCGCCTGGCTCTTTGCGGTTCGTTTGGCGCCATTCGTAGAAGCCGGAAGCCGGCACCAAAGCGCGGCGATGGCGCATGGCGGTGCGAAACGAGGCCTTTTCCATTGCTCCTTCCGAGCGGGCGTTGAACAGCAGCGGAAACTCACGCGTGTCCTTCACCCAGGTCGGGATCAGCCCCCAGCGCACCAGCATCGGCTGCCGGTCGGGCAGGCTCGAGCCTGGCGCCTGCGGCAAGCCTGCAATCGCCATCAGCACCGGCTGCGTCGGCGCGATGTTGTAGCGGGCCGGAAAATCCTCCAGCTCCGCCAGACCGAGAAAAGCGGCAGTCTGGTCCGGCGTGGCGGTCAAGGCAAAGCGTCCGCACATAAGCTAAAACTCGTTGAATTGGTCGGATGCGAAGGTGGCGATGGAACCGGCGTTGCGCAACCGTTAATGCTTCTTCACGCCGACCGGTCCACAACCGGCTGCAGCAAATGACGATCGGTAATCCATGGACGAGATGCGTAAGATACTCCCGGCTGTCTCGGTCGCCATTGTCCGCGGCAACACGGTGCTGCTGGTCAAGCGGGCGCGGCAGCCTTCGCAAGGATTTTACGCGTTTCCGGGCGGCAAGGTCGAGGCCGGCGAAACGCTGGAACAAGCCGCGCAACGCGAACTGCTGGAAGAAACCGGGTTGCAGGCGCACAACTACCGCGCACTTCGGGAAATCCACATCGACGGCGGCAGCGACGGGCACCCGGTCGACTATCTGCTGACGGTGTTTGGCGCCACCTATGCCGGCGGCGAGCCCGTGGCCAGCGACGACGCCGAGACCGCCGCCTTCTATACACTCAGCGAAATGACCGCGCTGCCGCTTGCCGCTTCGGTGTTTGCCGTTGCCGACGAATTGCTCACGAATGCAGGGGCGTAATCTCCAAAATCGCCTTGCAGGCGACAAATTGTTTGACCACATAGACTTATGATCCGCGCATCGCTTTTCCTTGCAGCTTGCCTCGCCGCCAGTACGGCAATCGGGGGGCGGCCGGCTCTGGGCGCCGAGTCGCCGTTCGAACCGGGGCTGATGCGGCTGGCGGAGGTGCTTGGATCGCTGCATTTCCTGCGTAATCTGTGCGGCGAGAAGGGCGACCAGTGGCGGGTCGAGATGGAGAAGCTGATTGCTTCGGAAAACCCGGACCCGGAGCGGCGCGCCCGCTTCATTGCCAGCTTCAACCGCGGCTACCGCTCCTTCGGCGGCACCTACACGCAGTGTACCGCCTCGGCGACCGAAGCCATCAGCCGCTACATGAAGGAAGGCGAGACGCTGTCGCGCGACATCGCCTCGCGCTACGGCAACTGACTTTCGTACCTCTGCTTGTGTCCGGTGGCGTCTTAGTGCAATCCTTGTGTTGCACTTCTGCAACGGTATTAACGAAACGTTACGGCGCGGATGTGGAATTAACTCAAACTGAAGGTTTTCATCCCGCTCGCCGGCCTAATCGGCTAAGTTTGAATCGGATCGAACGCAGGTTTGCAAAACGTGACGAGCCCTTGTCGAAACGACCCTATAAATGTCGTATTTACAAGTACTTACTTAACCTGCGTGTAAAAGGGACAGCCCAAGCCTGATCCGCATCTGCCGGATCGCCGCTTGAAAAGGGTGGACATCGCAATGGAACATGGCGTCAACGACATCGACGCGCTGGTCAGGGAAGAAAAGCGCCTGACCGCCGTGGAAAGCCACAGCGAGGCCTGGGCGGAAGGGCTTTCGGCCGGAATCGAGCCGGAAATCATCGCCGAGGCGGCCCTCGAAACCGCGTTCGGCGAAATGCTGCGCGCCAATGGCGAGACCTCGGCCCTTGCCCTGCTCGACCGCATGCGTGAAAAGGTAATTGCCGGGGCCTTCGAACCAGGACGGCTGCGGCACTGAACCGGCATCAGGATCTTTGACCACGGCGTGCCGCTTGGGCGTCACGCCCCGAGTACCTGGGCGGGCCTGGGCACCTGTAAGGGCCCTGGGCACCTGTAAGGGCCCTGGGCACCTGTAAGGGCCCTGGGCACCTGTAAGGGCCCTGGGCACCTGTAAGGGCATGGGCACCTGTAAGGGCATGGGCACCTGTAAGGGCATGGGCACCTGTAAGGGCCTGGGCATCTGGACGGAATCATGGAGAGGCAGGCGGTGAACTTATCGACGTCAGGCCAGCCGCGTGGCTTGGCCCTTAGCATCCGGCTCGCCGCTTTTTGCACCGCGGTTCCGCTAGCGCTTTGCCTCGCAAGCAGCCCCGGATATGCGCTGAGTGAAATCAAGCGCGAGGACCTGCCCTCGCCAGTCATGCCGCCCGCCGATGATGACATGTCGCCGCCCGGAACCGCGGTGCCGATGCCCGACCCGCCCGGCACGGCACCGCCTGCGGCCAGCCAGCCGACGTCGCCCGACGAACGGCAACAGATCAAACCAGGCGGGCCAACAGACGATGGTGGCATCGCCAATCCGCAAGCCGATCCGGATGAACCCTTGCCCGAGGTCGTCTACGATCTCGGCAAGCTGCCGGAGCCGGTCAGGCGCATGCACGATCTGATTATCGAGGCCTGCAAGAGCGGCGACATCGAAAAGCTCCGGCCGCTGATCGGCCAGGGCGATACGATGACCCAATTGTCGCTGAGCGAGATCGAAGGCGACCCGATCACCTTCCTGAAAGGTCTTTCGGGCGACACGGAAGGCCAGGAAATCCTCGCCATCCTGGAAGAGGTGCTCAGTGCCGGCTATGTCCATGTCGATGTCGGCACGCCGCAGGAACTCTATGTCTGGCCATATTTCTTCGCGCTGCCGCTGGACAAGCTCGACGCCAGGCAGCGGGTCGAGCTGTTCAAGATCGTCACCGCCGGCGACTATGACAGCATGAAGCAGTTCGGCGCCTACATCTTCTACCGCGTCGGCATCACGCCGGACGGACAGTGGACTTTCTTTGTCGCCGGAGACTGAGCAGCATTTCGCCCTGCCTAAAGCCCGCCTAAATTAGAGCATTGGACCCTAAATAGGTTTTGGGAAAATCCGATGCTCAAAGAAGCGATAGAGCGGCGGTCCGATTCGATTTGAGTCCGCCGCTCTACACCGGCAGCGCCTCGGAAAATTCCACCGCCCTGCCCTGCCCTGAGGTGACGACCTCGCCTTCCCACATCACGCGCCGTCCGCGCACGACGGTGCCGACCGGCCAGCCGGCTACTTCTCTGCCGTCATAGGGCGTCCAGCCGGCCTTCGAGCCTGCCTGCGCATTGATGATGGTCTCGCGACGCTTCAGATCGACGACCGTGAAATCCGCGTCGTAGCCGGCGGCGATGCGGCCTTTCCTGGCCATGCCGAAGATACGCTGCGGGCCGTGGCTGGACAGGTCGACGAAACGTTGCAACGTCAATCGGCCGGCATTGACGTGGTCGAGCATGATCGGCACCAGCGTCTGCACGCCGGTCATGCCCGACGGCGAGGCCGGATAGGGCTTTGCCTTTTCGGCCAGCGTGTGTGGGGCATGGTCGGAACCCAGCACATCGACAATGCCTTGTGCAATGCCGTGCCAGATGCCGTCGCGGTGGCGCGATGCGCGCACCGGTGGGTTCATCTGGATCAGCGTGCCAAGCTGCGCATAATCGTCCGCGCTCAGCGTCAAGTGATGCGGTGTCGCCTCGCAGGTCGCGACATCCTTGTGCCGTTCGAGGAAGGCGATCTCCTCGGCGGTCGAGATGTGCAGCACATGGATGCGCGCGCGAGCCTGGCGCGCGATGCGCACCAGGCGCTCGGTGCAGCGCAAGGCGGCGATCTCGTCGCGCCACACCGGATGCGAGGACGGATCGCCCTCGATGCGCTCACCCAGCCGCTCGCGCAACCGGAACTCATCCTCGGAGTGAAAGGCGGCGCGGCGGCGCGTATTCCTCAGGATCGAGGCGACGCCCTCATCGTCTTCGACCAAAAGGTCGCCAGTGGACGAGCCCATGAACACTTTTATCCCGGCAGCGCCGGGCAGCCGTTCGAGGTCGCCAACCTCCCTGGCATTTTCGCGGGTGCCGCCGACCCAGAAGGCAAAGTCGCAATGCATGCGGCCGGAAGCGCGCCGAACCTTGTCGGCAAGGGCTGCTTCGCTGGTGGTTAGCGGGTTGGTGTTGGGCATCTCGAAAACGGCGGTGACGCCGCCCAGCACCGCGGCCCGTGAGCCTGTCTCCAAATCTTCCTTGTGCTCCAGCCCCGGCTCGCGGAAATGCACCTGGCTGTCGACTACGCCGGGCAGGATGTGCAGGCCGCGACAGTCGACCGTCTCGCCAGCGTAAGCCTGGCCGAGATCGCCGATGGCGGCGATGCGCCCGCCGTTGATGCCGATGTCGCGCCGGCCCTCGCCATCGTGGTTGACCACCGTGCCGCCTGTCAGGATGAGGTCGTAGGTCGTGGCCATGCTGATCCGGTCTCTTGCGGGGGGAGTGTCAGCGGCTTACGTAATGGCCGACTGTTTTGCAAGATCAGGTTGGTTTCCCCCTATGCCCTTTGCCCAGTTGAAAGACCGCGCACTGGTTTCCGTGTCAGGCCCGGATGCCGAGATCTTTTTGCAGAACATTCTGACCACCGATCTCGACGCACTGGCTGCCGGCGAAGCAAAGCCTGGCGCCTTGCTGACGCCGCAAGGCAAGATCTTGTTCGATGTCCTGATCTCCCGCGCTGGCGAGAATTCCTTCCGCCTCGACTGCCGAGCCGATGTCGCCGACGATTTCATCCGCCGGCTGATGCTCTACAGATTGCGCGCCAAGGTCGAGATCGCCAAGGCAGATCAGGGGCTTGTCGCTGTTGCATGGGGTGACGATTCAACCGCTTCGCAATTTGATTCAACACCGGTTGCCGATGGACGGTTCCTCGACGCAGCCGTCAACCGCTTTTATGGCGCCACGGCCGCGGGCGGCGACCCGGCCGCGTGGCAAGCTCTGCGCATCGCCCATGGCATTGCCGAAAGCGGCAGCGACTATCAGCTCGGCGACGCCTTCCCGCATGATGTGCTGCTCGACGAGACCGGCGGTGTCGGCTTCAGGAAGGGCTGCTATGTCGGCCAGGAGGTGGTCTCGCGCATGCAGCATCGCGGCACCGCCAGACGGCGGGTCCTGATCGTTTCGGCCGAACGGCCCCTGCCGGCTCCTGGCGCCGAACTGACAGTTGCCAGGCGACCGGTCGGCACGCTTGGCACTGTCGCCGGCACGGCTGGCCTCGCGATAGCCCGTATCGACCGCGTCAAGGCAGCGCTCGACGCCGGCCAGCCGATCATGGCGGGTGACGTCCCTGTGTCGCTCGCCATTCCGGCGTGGGCGAAGTTCACTTTTCCCCCGGAAACCGTTGGCCCGCAGGAATCCGTCGGCGCGGAGGAGGCCTGATGGCGGCCGACCGTGCCGGTGCGCCACCACGCGCCTGGCAGCGTATGCTGTCGGGCCGGCGGCTCGATCTGCTTGACCCCTCGCCGCTCGACATCGAGATTTCGGACATCGCCCACGGGCTTGCCCGCGTCGCCCGCTGGAACGGCCAGACCAGCGGCGATCACGCCTTTTCCGTTGCCCAGCATTCGCTACTGGTCGAGGCGCTTTTCGGGGAGCTGGTCCCGGACGCCCCGGCCGACGCGCGGCTGGCGGCTTTGCTGCACGACGCGCCGGAATATGTCATCGGTGACATGATCTCACCGTTCAAATCCGTGATGGGCGGCAGCTACAAGGAGTGCGAACTGAGGCTGCAGCGCGCCATCCATCGGCGCTTTTCGCTGCCGGTCGACCCAGGTGCGGGCCTGCTCAAGGAAATCAAGCGCGCCGACCAGATCGCCGCCTATTTCGAGGCGACGCTGCTTGCCGGCTTTTCGACCGCCGAGGCGACCGAATTCTTCGGCCGGCCGCGCGGCTTCAATGCCGACCGCTTCGATTTCACCCCACGTTCGGTGACCTGGGCGCAAAACGCGTTCCTCAAACGATATGCGGCAATCGAGAAATCGCGGCGCCAAACGCTGCAGCCGGCCGACTGAAAAACGGTAAATTAACCGGAAGGGATCACAGTGCCGTGTTCGATCACGGTCTGCAGGCAGCCTCATGTCCGTCACTCGTGTCAAGGCTGGTTCGCCCGTCCGCGGACGGAGGGCCGAAGGCATAGGTCTGCCGCGGATAGAAGACGAACCGCGCAAACAGAATGATCGTTTTTCGGCCGCCGTCGAGAACATGTCGCATGGCTTGTGCATGTTCGATGCCGACGAGCGCATGATTATCTGCAACGGCAATTATATCAGCATCTTCTGCCTTGACGCCGAGATCGTGCAGCCCGGCATCCGGTTTTTCGACATCCTCCAGCACAGCGTCGACATCGGCGTCGCCGCGCACAGCGCCGAAGAACTCTATGCCATCCGCAAGCCCTATATCGACCGGGCGAAGCCCTCGACCTACGAGGAAACGCTGTCTGATGGCCGCATCATCAACATCTCGCACCGGCCGCTGGCTTCAGGCGGCTGGGTGTCGATCTATGAGGATATCACCGAACAACGGCGCGCCGAGCAGGAGCTGAAGGAGCAGCATCGACGCTTTGACGCGGCACTCGCCAACATGTCGCAGGGCCTTTTGATGTATGACGCGGACAGCAGGCTGATCGTGCGCAACGAACGTTTCCTGGAACTCTACCACGTGACGCCGGCCGATTTTCCGCTTGGCATGAGCCACGGCGACGCGCTGGAGCAGCTCGTGCGCCTGGGTATTTATGCAGAGATCGACATCAAAAGCGAAATCTCGAAAACCGCGGCCTGCCTTCAAGCCGGGGAAATGCGGTCAACCTACCGCCATCTTGCCGATGGCAGAACTCTTTTGGTCGTGCGGCAGCCGATGAGTGGCGGCGGCTGGGTCGCAACCTTCGACGACGTCACCGAGCGCAGGCGTGTCGAAGAGCGCATGACCCACCTTGCACATCACGACACGCTGACCAAACTGCCCAATCGCTCGATGTTCCGCGAACGGCTCGACCAGGCCTTGGGCGAGGCCACGGACCTGGCGATATTCTCGCTCGACCTCGACCGCTTCAAGGCCGTCAACGACACCTGGGGGCACCCGGCGGGCGACTGGCTGCTGAAATGCGTGGCCGAGCGGCTGCAAAATTGCTTACGCAACGAAACGGACGTGGTCGCTCGTTTCGGCGGCGATGAATTCGTCATCATCCAGTTCAATACAAAAGGTGCCGGCCCAAAAGGTGCCGGCGATGCGGAAAAACTGGCAAAACGCATTGTCGACATCATCGGAAAGCCATTTCGCGATAAAAGCCGCGACATGCATGTCGGCATCAGCCTTGGCATCGCCCTTTTCCCCAATGACGGCAGGGACGCCGACACGCTGCTAAAAAACGCCGACATGGCCCTTTACAGAGCGAAAAGCGAAGGACGCAACGTCTATCGCTTCTTCGAGCCCGGCATGGATGCGATGGTGCGGGCACGGCGCGCACTCGAAACCGACCTCGAGGCAGCGCTGCCGCGGCGGGAGTTCGAGCTTGATTTCCAACCGATCATGAACATCGCCTCCAGCGAGATCGTCGGCGCCGAAGCCCTGATGCGGTGGCACTCGCCGGCACGCGGCTTGGTGCCGCCAGACGACTTCATCCCGGTCGCCGAAGAAACCGGGCTGATCGTGCCGCTCGGCGAATGGGCGCTGAGGAAAGCCTGCACGGTGGCGGCGGGCTGGCCGCATGGGCTGCGCATCGCAGTCAATGTCTCGGCTGTGCAGATCAAAAGTGGTACCTTTGCCCGCAGCGTGATCTCCGCGCTGGCATTTTCCGGCGTGCCGGCCGATCGGCTTGAATTGGAAATCACCGAAACGGTGTTGATGGATGAGAGCGATACCGTGCTCAAGACGCTCAGGCAGTTGCGCGACCTCGGCATCCGTATCGCGCTGGATGATTTTGGCATCGGTTATTCGTCGCTCGGCTATCTCCGCCGCTTCCCTGTCGACAAGATCAAGATCGACCGCTCCTTTATCCGCGACATCGACAACCGCGACACGGCCGCGATCGTGCGCACGATCATCGGGCTCGGTGCACAGCTTGGTATGACCGTCACCGCCGAAGGCGTCGAAACCGAAGCGCAACTTGAATTCCTGCGCAGCGAAGGCTGTGTCGAGGCCCAAGGTTACCTGATCGGCATGCCGTCGACTGCGGCGGACATCCAGCGCCTGCTGAGATCGAACGAGACGTTCAGCCAATCCGGTTGAGGCGTTGAAATCCGCTGGATGGATTCAGTTATCGTCTACACCGCTTGGTGCCCTACCGTCCCGGCCGGTCGAGCCGCTCCAGGAACCATTGCGTCAGCCGTACCCAGACCTCGTCTTTTTCGCCGGAATCCTCCCAGCCATGGTCGAGGTTGGGATTGTCGTTGACCTCGATGACGAAGACGCCGTCCTTGGTCTCCTTCAGGTCGACGCCGTAGAGGCCATCGCCGATGCAGCGCGCCGCCCTCACCGCCGTCTCGACGACATGGACCGGCGCCTCTTTCAAGGTAAAGGTCTTGATGCCGCCCTGGTCGGGCTTGCCGTTGGCCTTGTGGTTGACGATCTGCCAGTGCTTCTTGGCCATCAGATAGTGCACGGCAAACAGAGGTTGGCCGCCGAGCACGCCGACGCGCCAGTCATATTCGGTCGGAATGAATTTCTGCGCGATCAAGAGATCGGAATCCTCCAGCCATTCGGTGGCAAGCGTCTTCAGTTCCTCGAAGGTTGCGCATTTCTTGACGCCGCGTGAAAACGAGGAGTCCGGGATCTTCAGCACCAGCGGAAAGCCCAGCGTCTGCGCCGCAACTTCGAAATCCGAGGTGCCGGCGATCATCACCGTCGGCGGCACCGGAACCTTGTTGTAGGTCATCAGCTCGTTGAGATAGACCTTGTTGGTACAGCGGATCATCGACAGCGGATCATCGATGACAGGCATGCCTTCCTGCTGGGCGCGGCGCGCGAAGCGGTAAGTGTGGTTGGAGATCGAAGTGGTCTCGCGGATGAACAGCGCGTCGTAGTTGGCGAGTTTGGCCAGATCCTTTTTGGTGATCGGCTCGATTTCGACGCCCATCTTTTCGGCGATCTTGGCCCAGTAGCGCAGCGACGAGATCTCCGATGGCGGCAACTCCTCATGCGGATCGACCAGCGTGGCGAAGGTGTAGCGCGCCGGCGTGCGGCCCTTGGTGTCACGCCATTCGCGGTTGGTGTAGGTCTCGAGGCACTGAAGGAAGCGCTTTTCTTCCTCCTCGGTCATCCTGGCCAGCGGATGGAAGCCGATCTTGCGGATCGATGCCCATTCGGCGCTGTCCGTAATGTGGACTTCCAAAGCCGGCGCTCGGAACCAGTCGAACAAAAGCTTGGCGAAGCGATCCCATATCCTCGACGGGCCGATGCCGAAGAAGATGCAGACTTTTTGCGGAAAGGCGCCGCCCAGATCCTTGCGGCATTTGTTGAGCGCGAGTTCCAGCTCCGGCAGCGCGTGATCGTAGAGCTTGCGCTCGGACAGGTCGATCATCGTCTCGACCGTCGGGATGACCTTGTGGCCGCGCGAACCGGCGAGCAGCGAGGCATAGTAGCCGCGGCTTTGGTAGCCGTAGTTGTTCGACAGGTTGATGACCTTCGGCCGCTGGCCGCGAAACAGCGCCGGATGGGCAAGATAGTCGCGATTGGTGATGATCTTGTGCGGTGTCGCCACCTGATCGAGATCGTTCTGCCGGCCGGTAAGGATGACCCAGGTCATTGTCTGTCGCGCTTTCCGAGGGTGATGGCGGCACGCAATCCATCGCGGCCGAACTGCGCCATATTCATGAAGATGCCGTAAGGCACGGGAATGTTGGCGGCATCAAGAATGGTCTCCTGTCTCTCGTCTTCGACCCAGGGATCGTGGATCAGGATATGGTCGCCGTCGTCGCCGATGGCCAGCACCCAGTGCGGAACCTTCTTGCCGAACATCAGGAAGCCGCTGATCAGGACCAACACCAGTTTCCCCTCGGCGATCGCGGTGCGGATGTCGTCGATGGCGAATGGACGGTAATTCACCGGGATGCCGTAAAGTTCCGCGCGCCGGCGAAAGTCGACCTGCGCCAGTTCCATCACCCGGCGCTTCTCTTGGCTGCGCACCGACTGCAGGAACAGCGCGCCATGGAAGGATACATATATCTCGGCAGAGAGCCCGCTTTCGTGGCCGGCAACGGCGAGGCCGAACGGCTCGCAGCCGCCAAGCCCCGACATCATGAAAACGGTGGTCGCCTCGCGCCACAAACGGATTTCCATGACCGGGTCGGGCACGAAGCCGGGCTCGAAATTGGCCATTGCCATCATCAGGCAGCACGGGCCGCAGGTGAATTCGCAGGTCTGCTGGTAGAACGGCACCTTGGTGGCGACCGGAATGTCGCCCCGCAAGGTCTTTTCGTAGCGCAGCGCCGTGGCGCCGTCCTCGTAATAGCCCGGTTCGCGGCCGATCTTGCGATAGCCGCTCTGCTCGTAGATGCGAATGGCTCGGCTGTTGTCCTCGCGCACCTCGAGGCGCAGCATCATGCGGTTGTGCTCGAAGGCGACTTCCTCGGCCCGTTCCAGCAGCATACGGCCAATGCCGAGCCCACCGAAAAAGGGACCGATGGCGATGGAATAGAGCCGCGCGACGCCGCTGCCTTTGCGAAACAGCACGACCGCGTAGCCGGCGACGCGGCCGTCGCTTTCGGCAACCAGCAGCTCGGCACTTTCGCGTTCGATCAACTGGCGAAAGGAGCGGCGGGAAATGCGGTCGCTCGAGAAAACAGCCTTCTCGATGACGGCGAGGTCATCGACGTCGGACGCGCGGGCCGTGCGAATCTCGGCAGGCATGCGGGCTCAGAAGACCTCGATTGCGTTGTGGAAAAGGCCCTTGTCAGAAGTGTCGACAACACAGCCGAAGCGCCAGCATCCGTCAAGCTATCGCACCTCGATTCGGGCTCAATTGTGACAGTTTCGGCTGGTGCATGACCCCGAAAATCGAAATCGATTTTCGGAAAGGATCATGCGCAAAAATTAAAGTGCTACAGCATCCTTTGCGCGTCTAAAGGACGCGCAGTGCTGTAGATGCAACTTTGAAAAACAGGAGCAGCTCAGCTGGCCAGCCCGGCCAGAAGCTGGCTGTAGGCGCTTTTGGCCACCGCAGTCAGCTGCGCGCGCGGCAGCGAGCCGACGACGGCGCAGCCATAGCCCTTGTCCAGCCAGTAGACGGCCTCGGGGCCGTTCTCTTCCGACCCATAGGTGCCCTTGGCCTTCTCGGCCGATTCGGCCGTGACGAACAGCGAGATGCGCTCGCCTTTGTCGTCCTCATAAAGCAGCATCGCGGCCTTGCTCTCGCCAGCGGGCAGCAGCCGGCCGCCGACGAGCTGGAATCCTTGCGCCGCCAGATCCGGTGCAACCAGCTTCAAGCCGACCCGATTGGACAGCCAGGTCTGTAGATGATCCTTGTCGCTGGCGGGCACTTCCACCGCATGCCGCTGCTCGGCGGCATAGATGACATGGGCTGCGATCGCCTGCTCGGCGAGCTGGTCCTCGGCGGGGTCTTCCGGACCGAGATGGTCGATGCCGGCGACATAACCGCCAACACCGCCAATGGCGAGCATCACCGCTGCGGCAGCCGCGAGCCACCAGCGCGAGCTCAATGCCGCCGTCTTGACCGGCGCCTCGCCGAGCACGATCTTCTGCAACCGCGCCGGCACCGGTTCGTCGAGCACGCCGGCGAAGGCGGCACGAAGGGCTGCGCGGTCGGCGACATAGCGGGCGCTCCTCGCCTTCATTTCAGGATTGGCGTCGAGCCAGACGTCGTACGCCGCGCGCTCGTCAACCGGCAACTCGCCATCGAGAGCCATATGGATGTCGCGTTCGGAAAAATCGCGCCGGGTCATTTCTCGACAATCCTTATCGCCCGGCGACGCGCGGCGTCATCCAGCAGCCCGCGCAACTCATCACGCCCGCGCGCGATGCGCGACATCAGCGTGCCGGCCGGCACGCCGAGGATGTTGGCTGCCTCGGCATAGGAAAAACCTTCGATAGCGACCATGACCAGTGCTGCGCGCCGATCGGGGCTGATCGCCTGCAACGCGTCGATAATCTCGCGCGAGGCGATGCTCTCCATCTGCTCGGCGGGTGCTGCCTGCGCTTCACCCGCTTCCAGAGGCAGCATCGCGGCTTCGCCGCGCCGGTTCACCTTGCGCATCTGATCGATGAACAAATGATGCATGATCGTAAACAGCCACCTCCTAGGACTTTCTCCAGTCTGCCAATTGTCGAGCCGCACAAGCGCCCGTTCGAGACAGTCCTGAACGAGATCGTCGGCGGAATCGCGGTCGCGCAGCAGCGAGCGCGCATAACGGCGCAGGCGTGGTATTTCGCCAAGGATTGCTGCCTTCTTTTCGTCCATGACCGCTGGTTCTGAGATCGCCCTTGTTCAGCCGATTGAACGCGCCTTCGCGGCGCGGCGCAAGCGGCCGGCGCGAAGCGGTCCGCCGCTCCGGTCACCCAAGCAATGCAATAACGCTGGCGCGGGCCGGTTTATTCCCGGCAGGCGCTGGCGGGCCACCTGTCAAGGCGCTTGCACGCTATGAAGAGAAGCCTGAGGTTGAAAGCGCGCCCTGAAGGTGTATATTCTAAGTCGTATATTTAATATATTCGAACTTGGATATACGTTTGGAGAATCGATTTGTCTCTGTACATCCGCGATAACGAGGTCGACGCGCTGGCTCGTCAGTTGCAGTCCGCCATCAAGGCCCCAACGAAGACTGAAGCGGTGCGAATCGCTCTCAAGCGGGAGCTTGAACGAGCGAACGCTGTTCTTCCGCTGAGCGAGCGTATCAAAAAATATCAGGATGCCGCGAGCGCACTTGGTCCCGATGACCCCACCTTCGATATGAAGAAATTCATGGACGAGGCCTGGGGGGAACCCGATGTTTCTTGATGCGTCTGCCATTATTGCGCTGATTTTGAGAGAGGCAGATGCGGAACGTCTGCTGAGAAGGATTGAAACTGCCGAGACGCTCTATTTCTCGCCGAGTTCCGCTTTTGAAGCTATCCTCGGAATCGCCCGCAGGAAATCTGTGGCTGAAAGCGGCGATCAAGCTTCGACACCGCCTGCTCTGATCGATCAATGCCAAACCATCGTCATCGGCTTCTTGGCCGAACTCAAGGCCGTGGAAGTTCCACTGGATGGTGCCATTCGCGAACTCGCAGTCAAAGCCGCGCGCGACTACGGTCGATATGTCGGCCATCCCGCCAAGCTGAATTTCGGCGACTGCTTCAGCTATGCATGCGCCAAGGCCTACCGGGTACCCCTGCTCTACAAGGGCAATGATTTCTTGCAGACCGATCTGGCCTGAATACTATCCGGCTTCGGATTTGGCTGCTCTTGTCAGCAGCCGCTGATAGAACAGGCCGATGCCGATCAGCACGGCGCCGAGTCCGATGAAGGACAGCGCCCTCAGCACGCCTTCCAGTTCCGACATGTCGAAGAGGAAGACCTTCAACACGGCGACCGAGATCAGCGCGGCCGACGCGATGCGCAGCACATGCGACTTCAGCCAGACGCCGGCGGTGAGCAGCGCCACACCGATGATCAGCCACAGCGCGGAGTAGGCGTAAGTCTCGAGCTGACCGAGGCCGCTCCACAGGCCGATTAACTCGCCCTTGAACAGCCGCCGGACCGACAGCGTCGCATAGACGAAGGCGAGCAGCGCCGCCACCAGCGCCAGCATCGCGGCATACCATTTCGGTCGCTTGTCTCTGGTATAGAGCGCGAGCCCCCCGGCAGCGACGGCCGGCAAGAGATAGGCGAGGAACAGAAGGTTGAACACCGGAATCCGGCCGGTCGATTCATCGGTGAACAGCGGGTTCAGCGCCAAGAAATGCTGGACGACGATGAAGGCGACGGAGACCACGCCCGCGGCAAGCGAACCATAACGCAGCACCGAGCTTGGCGCGCGCATGTCGATGGCGACCAGGATGGCGCCGGCGCCAAGGGCGATCAACGTATAGATCGCCTGCTCGGCGAGCGTCGCAGCACCCGTGTCGATGACGCCGTCATGCATGGCGTGGCGCACCAATATGGCAACCGTGAGCAGCGCAAACAGTGCTGCGCCCGCTTCCATGGCGAGGCGTGGCCGGCCATTTGTGGTGCGGGCGAGTTGCCAGGCGGCAAAGCCGAAGGCAAGCGCCGGCACGCCGTAGCCTGGCAGCAGCCAGTTGAACACCGGCGTCGTCGACAGTAATTCGGCGCCGACGATTGTCGGATCAAAGGCGACGCGGCCGAGCACCGCGATGACCGCGCCGACCGAAATCCAGCCGAGCACCGGATAGGCGCGCCAGCGGGTGGCCAGCGCCGGCACGATGGCCGCAGCACCCAGGAGGATGGTGGTCCAGCCGGATCCGAAGGCCATGTAGATCATCAGCAAGGCGGCGACTGCTGCCCCGCCAAGCGCGAAGGAGACGGCAGCACCGCCCTGTAGCGGCGGCTCTTCACCGCGCGCAATCCACTCGCCGCCGGCGGCGAGGACCACGACCAGAAGGGCTGCAACCGCCGCGTAGACAAGGTCGCGGTCGAGATTGCCGAAGGTGAACCAGAGCGCCAACAGAATGACCAGCGGCGCGATAACGCCCCATGCCGCCCATGAGGCGGCGCGGATTGGTGCCGACGCGGCAAATTTGCGCGCGGTCCAGAAGCCGGCGCCGATGAACACAAGTCCGAGAAAAATGCCGATCCTGAGCAGCAGCGTATCGGCAACTGCCGCCGGCAGACCTTCGACGCCGAGAACACCACCTGAAAAGTCTGAAGCGACGGAGGTTGGCGGAATGATGCCGAGATAGACCAGCACCGTCGCCAGCCCTGCGGCGTGCAGAAGCGCCAGCGCCAGCGGCCGGTAGAGCGCTACCGCGACCAGGGCTGCGATAAGGGCTGCTCCCGGCAGAGCATCGCCGGCAGCGTATGCCGGGTCGACGAACAGCGACATCGCCGAAAGGCCGACGAAGAAGCCAGGTGCGATCGACGGCCAGTCGAAGCCCCTGGCGGGCTCTGCTTCGCCACCGCGACGGCCGAGCCAGATGAAGGCAAGTACGGCCAGGCTCACCGCATTGATGAAGAGGATGACAGGCAGGTTGGTGCCCGGCGCATCAGTCATGTAAAGAATGGTCCACAGGCCGGTGCCGACGAACGCTGCCGTCATCAGCAATTTCCAGTCGCGCAGGCGGGCGATGACGCCGGTGGCGGCGAGCACGATCGCCAAATAGCCGAACAGCGCCCAGGGATTAGGCGCCTGCGAAGCGACCAGCATCGGCGTCACCACCGCGCCGAGCAGGCCGACGCCGGCCAGCGCCTGACCGTGGACGAGGGCCGCCGCGATGGTCGCCACACCGATGGCGCCAAGCAGCGTGAAGGCAAGCGCCGGCCCGATGAAGCCATAAACGCCATGCGCGGCATAAACCGTGCCGAACAGGATGAAAGCACCGGCCGCCGTCAGGATCGCCGGAATATAGGCGCCGGCGACGCCCTGCACCGGCACCCTGAAGCCGGTGCGGCGGATGAACTCGCCGACGGCGACCAGCACCAGCCCGAGCATTGCTGCCATGCTCAGCCGCACGCCGGGACCGAAAATGCCAGCCTCGATGGTGTAGCGGATCAGGAACAGGCCGCCCAGCGCCAGCGCGATGCCGCCGACCCAGACCGCCCAGCGGGTGCCGAGCGCCGTTTCAATGTCGGGCTTTTGCGCCTCTTTCGCCGTCGCGGCGGCCGGTTGCGCAGGTGCAGATCCAGCCGGCGCCGCTTCGCCCGCAGCCCACGGTCCGGACGCAATCTCCCCGGCTTCAACCTCTGTGGACGGCTTCTCCTCAGCTTCGCCCGCAGCCCACGGTCCGGACGCAATCTCCCCGGCTTCAACCTCTGTGGACGGCTTTTCCTCAGCCTCGCCCGCCGACGGCGGGGCAATGTCGGTCACGGCCGCAATTGCCGCGTCTGCTGGCATGCTGTCGTTTGCGGCCTGTTCTACCGGCTTGGCCTGCGGCGGGGGCACATGGATACCCGAAAGCACGAGGCTGCGCAGCGCACCAAGTTCGCGCTCGATCAGGCCGATGCGGCTCTGCTGGCGCGAGATAATGACGAACAGCGCGATGATCGCGACTAGACCGATCAGGCTTTCGAACATGGCGGTTCCCCCAAACCAGGCCAGTAGTTACTGACAAATACGGCCAGACGGCCAGCCGAGTCAGCGCGCCGCCAGACCGGCGAGCGGAAAGATCGAGCATGTTTCGGTGCCGAAAGCCAGCGGCGGCGCCGGGTATTTGTTGCCGATGATGCGCTGGAGCAATTCCAGGCCGGTATTTTTAGGGATGCCGCCGCGGAATGATGCCGAGGCCGAGCGGCGAGACCCGGCCGGGATAGAGTTCCATTTCGCTCATGTAATGCTTTCTCCGGCGGTGGTCTCGGCGCCAATCCCCTTGCCCGTCGCGTGGTGCTTGCGCAAGGCAGCGAGGAAGCCGGCGCGGGCACCGGGCGCCTCCGTGCCGCGCGGCTCGTAGACATGGCGGGTAAAAAAGAAGCCGGTCAGCCGGAACGCGTCCTCGATCGCCGCCGGATCGGCGCGCAGGCTGGAGCCGCGCTGTAGGAAGGCGGGGAGCACCAGCATCTTGTCGCGCCATGGCGCGCCTGCCGCGCGTGACACGGCACGCCCGGATTTCGGCGAGACATAGGCGAGGTCCTGCCTGGCGCCGGTCGCCGCACACTGGCTGAGATCGAGGCCGAAGCCGAGTTCGTCGAGAATCAGCAATTCGAAGCGTGCCACCAACTCGCCGGCGGCGTTCGCATCGTCGAGATGGGCGATCATCACGGCCAGCGTCTCGTAGAGGCCGTCATGGGCGTCGCGCTCGGGCAGCAGGCGCAGATGCGCAGCCATAGTCTGCAGCCCATAGATGGCGACGGCGCTGTCCATCAGCCGGGCGGCGTTCATCTCGATCGCCTCGGCCTGAAAGGTGCCAAGATGTTCGTCGAGCCGCGCCCGCCACAACAGGTCGACGCGGTTGCCGGGCTGCAGGACGGGCTGCTGCTTGCGCGAGCGGCCGCCGCGCACAAGGCCGAGATGGCGGCCGTGCGCACGCGTCATGACCTCAAGAATGGCGCTGGTTTCGCCATGCTTGCGTGTGCCGAGAATGATTCCCTCGTCGCGCCACTCCATCAACGGAGCTTGTCACCGGTTCGGTGGCGAAATCAAGTTTTTCAGGCGTTGCGTGGGTACCCTCCGCGGCGGTCCGCGCGGAGGTGATCTGCAAGCACTTGATCGATCACGCGTCGCGATTTTTCAACTTCGACTGGCGCGATGTCGATATGTCCCGCGACCGTAATCAGCGCTTTCCACAACGTCCAGCCGCGACCTCGCGCCCAGGCTGCCTCGTCAGCCTGAAGACCCGAGCGAAACACCTCTCGGCTTTTCCCTTCGAAGAGCGTCCACGCAATCGCCAAGTCGCACGAGGGATCGCCCACGCCCGAAGTCCCGAAGTCGATCACCGCGCTCAAAGCGCCTTCCCTGACCAACAGGTTTCCCCAACTGACATCACCGTGGAACCAGACTGGCGCGCCATGCCATGTCGCGGCAAGCGCTGCTTCCCACAACGCGCTCGCCGCGCCTGTGTCGATCTTCCCGTCGAGGGCTGCAATCGCTTGCCGGGTTTCACCGTCATAGACGCTCAGTGGCCCGCCGCGAAAAAAGTTGTGCTGCCCTGGCGCCGGTCCACCGGCGGGATCGATCCGTTGCAGGGCGACCAGGAACTGGGCCAGGCTGGTCGCGAATTGCGACAGGCTGGCAATACGCTCCAGCGTCGCCGTCTCGCCTTCGATCCAGCGGTAGACGGACCAATGCCATGGATAGTCGTCGGCCGGCGCTCCCATCGCCAGAGGAACCGGGACAGGCAGCGGCAGCAGAGGCGCAAGTCTTGGCAGCCAGCGATGTTCCTTTTCCACCTGCAAGGCATAGGCCGCCGCACTCGGCAGCCTCACCAGCATATGGTCTCCGAGACGAAAGGTCCTGTTGTCCCATCCGCCTGATGCAACCGGCCTGACAGCAAGATCCTTCCATCGGGGAAATTGCGTGGCGACCAACCGGCTCACGAGGGTTGTGTCGATAGTGACTTCCTGTTCGAGCATGATCTTTTCCGAAACCGGCTCCCACTTTTCGGGAACATGCTCTAATGCGGAAACTCCAGCCCCATCTCGCGATAGCGCTCGGGGTCGTCGCCCCAGTTCTCGCGCACCTTGACGAACAGGAAAAGATGCACCTTCTGTTCGAGGATACCGGATATCTCCATGCGTGCCGCCTGGCCGATGGCACGGATCGTTTCGCCTTTGTGGCCGAGCACGATCTTCTTCTGGCTGTCACGCTCGACATAGATGGTCTGGTCGATGCGCACCGAACCATCCTTCTTCTCTTCCCACTTCTCGGTCTCGATATGGGAGGAATAGGGCAGTTCCTGATGCAGCCTGAGATAGAGCTTTTCGCGAGTGATCTCGGCCGCCAGCTGACGCATCGGCAGGTCGGAGATCTGATCTTCCGGGTAATACCACGGGCCGGCAGGCAGGGTTTCCGAGAGATAGTCGAGCAGGTCCTTGCAGCCCGACCCAGTTAGCGCCGAGACCATGAAGGTGCGCTTGAAGGGCACTCTTTCATTCGCTGCCGCGGACAGGGCCAGCAGCGCCTCGGGCTTGACCCGGTCGACCTTGTTGAGGATCAGCACCATCGGCTGGCGGACATCCTTCAGCCGTTCCAAGATGGCGTCGGCGTCGCCCCTGATGCCGCGCTCGGCGTCGATCAGCAACAGCACGACGTCGGCGTCCTTGGCGCCGCCCCAGGCCGTCGTCACCATCGCCGTGTCCAACCGCCGCTTCGGCTTGAAGATGCCCGGCGTGTCGACGAAGACGATCTGCGCATTTTTGTGCGTGGCGATGCCGCGCACGATGGCGCGCGTCGTCTGCACCTTGTGGGTGACGATCGACACCTTGGCGCCGACCAGCTGGTTGACCAGCGTCGATTTTCCCGCATTGGGCGCGCCGATCAACGCAACGAAGCCAGAGTGCGTGGTGGCGGCTTCTGTTGCCGGTGGGACGTCTTCGGTGGCGGTCATGCCGCGCTCCCCTTTTTTAGCCAGACGCCTTCGCGCAACAGCAGTGCAGTAGCGGCGGTTTGCTCGGCCTCGCGCTTGGAGCGCCCGCTGCCGGTCGCCGGCGAATAGGCGCCGACCTTGACGGTAACGGTGAACAGCGGATCGTGGTCCGGTCCCTCGCGGCTGTCAATTATGTAGACCGGCACGGCGCGTGCCGCCTGATGCGCCCATTCCTGAAGTTCGGTCTTGGCATCGCGGCGGGCGGCGCCCGTGGCCTGCGAGCGCGGCTGCCAGTATTTGTAGATGAAGGCGCGGGCCGCCTCCAGCCCGCCGTCGAGATAGAGCACGGCGATCAGCGATTCCAGCGCATCTGCCCGCAGATTGACGCGCTTGCGCCCGTCCAGGCCGCGTACGTCCGAGCCGGCACGGATCAGCTCCGGCAGGCCGATCTCCTCGGCGATCTCCGCCAGCACCTCGGCATTGACCAGCGCGTTGAGCCGGAGCGACAGCTCACCTTCGGCAGCGTCCGGATAGGCCGCCAGAAGCATGTCGGCGACGACCAGTCCGAGGACACGGTCGCCCAGGAATTCGAAACGCTCATAGTCGATGCCGGCATGGCTGCTGCGGGCGCTGGCATGGGTCAGCGCGCGCTGCAGGCGCTGGCGGTCGGCAAAGGCGTGGCCGGTGCGCTGCATGAGCGCTTCGGCGAGCGCGTCGACGGTCAGCCGTTTTGTCGCCGCCATGATCCTAATTGACGAAATGGAGCAGGCGCGAGGCGCGCATCAGCGACGGCCATTTCCAGATTTCGAGCGGGCTGGCGCTGCCACCGATCGAGAAGAAGATGAGGTTGGCGCGGCCAACCAGGTTCTCGTCGGGGACGAAACCGACGGTGAAGCGGCTGTCCGAGGAATTGTCTCTATTATCGCCCATCATGAAATAGTGGCCGGGCGGCACGTCGAATTCCTGGGTGTTGTCACCGATCGAGTTGGGTATCAGGTCGAGCGTGTCATAGCTGACGCCATTCGGCAATGTCTCGCGATAGACGTCGACCGGCCCGCTCTTCTCGGTAATGTCGCGATTGTCGATCTGCCCGACCTTCTGGCGTGGCACGCCGACGCCGTTGATGAAGAGCTGGCCGTCCCTGACCTGGATCTTGTCGCCCGGCAGGCCGACGACGCGCTTGATGTAGTCGACGGAGGGGTCCGGCGGGAACTTGAACACCGCCACGTCGCCGCGCTTCGGCTCGGCGCCCCAGATGCGGCCCGAAAAGAGGTCCGGCCCGAACGGCAGGGAATAGCGGGAGAAGCCATAGGACCATTTGGTGACGAAGAGGTAGTCGCCTTCGAGCAAGGTCGGCCGCATCGACCCGGACGGGATAGAGAATGGCTGAAACAGGAGCGTGCGGATGACCAAAGCGAGCAAAAGCGCCTGGACGATGACGCTGACGGTTTCGCCAAGCCCGCCGGATTTCTTCTGGGATTTTTCAGCCACGCTCATGTCGTCCTCGATTATGCGTTGGTTGGTATAGGGGCTCGGCGCGCGCTGGGCAACGTCATGCCGGTGGTCAGATGCAATCAATATGGCGCTTCTTCGACGGGCAACGCCTCGATGATCACAAAGGCTTGAGCAAGCGGAAAGTCGTCGGTGATGGTGAGGTGGATCGCCGCCCTGTGCCCGTCAGGCAGGATTTTGTCCAGCTGCGCCGCCGCCCCGCCGGTTAACGCCATGGTCGGCTGGCCGCTGGCCAGGTTGACGACGCCCATGTCGCGCCAGAACACCCCTTGCGCCATACCGGTGCCCAGCGCCTTGGCGCAGGCCTCCTTGGCGGCGAAGCGCTTGGCATAGGAGGCGGCGCGGGCGCCGCGGTTTTCGGAGCGGGCCTGTTCGATCTGGGTGTAGACGCGCTGGATGAAGCGCTGGCCATGGCGCTCCAGCGATTTTTCGATGCGTCTGATATCGATCAGGTCGCTGCCGATACCGATGATCATCCGGCGGGAACTTCCCCTCCGGCGGTTCCAGCTCTGTCCGCCAGGCGTAGCGAGCGCGAGAACGACCGGCGTAGCCACAGATAGGTACGCACCCGCTTGAGAGAACCATCAGGCTTACGGCGTCGAAAAAGCACTCTGTTCCATTTCCTGACATCCAAAAGCTGCAGCTCCGACCACCCGGGCGCGACAGCACATCTTGCGCTTTGCCGCCGTCGAAAGGCAACAACGACCTTGATATAGCGATATGCTAGCCGAAGGACAACCGAAGCTCGTCGGGCGCCCGGGCGGCAGATTTGAGGAGGCGAATTCGGCAGAGATCAGCAGCAACCCCAGCTATCTACGATCCATACTCGCTGACCTCGACAAGATTGCCGTCCGGGTCGCGGAAATAGACCGACATCATCGGGCCACGGGCGCCGATCCGCTCGACCGGCCCGACTTCGACGGCAACGCCGTTGACCGCCAGGCTGGCGCATATCTCGGAGAGGGGACGGGCGGCGACCAGGCAGAAATCCGCGGAGCCTGGCGTCGGCGCCTCGGCCTTCGGCTCGAAAGTGTGGCCTGCCTCATGCACATTGATCTTTTGCGTTCCAAACAGCAGCGCCGTCGGCCGGTCCGGCTCGTCGAGGCGCCTGAAACCGAGCACGCGCTCATAGAAGGCGCAGGTGTCTTCGACGGAGCGAACCGTCAGCACGAAATGATCGATGCCAGCAATCACGGTAGCGCCCCAGTTGACGTTGTTTTATGCAGGTCGTTGTCCCAAAACCGCTGCGCCCTTTTGGGCGACATGCATCAGATGTTGCGGCTGCCCGGCTTGACCGCCGGAATGGCGGCAAGCTCGGGCGGCAGCCTGTCGGCCGGGTAGGCCGGAACCTCATATTCGGCGAGCGCGATCAGCGGCACGCCGACATCGGTCTTGCCGGCCGAGCGGTCGATGATGCAGGCAGCGGCAACGACCTCGGCGCCAAGCGCGCGCAGGCAGTCGACGGTCTCGCGGATCGACAGGCCGGTGGTGACGATGTCCTCGACGATGACGACGCGCGAACCCTTGGCGATCTCGAAGCGGCGGAGCCTGAACTCGCCCCCTTCCCGCTCGACCCAGATCGCCGGTGCGCCAAGATGGCGCGAGGTCTCGTAGGCCGGGATCAGCCCGCCGATCGCCGGGCCGACGACATAATCGATCCTGCCGGACACAGCAGCGCGGATTTTTTCGGCCAGCGCCTTGCACAGGCGCTCGGTCTTGTCGGCATGCATGAAGACCCGCGCCTTCTGCAGGAAGACCGGGCTTCGCAAGCCCGACGTCAGGATGAAATGCCCTTCGAGAACGGCACCGGCTTCACGGAAAATGCCCAGCACTTCGTCGGTGTTCATTGTTCGCTCCATGCCCATGTGAATGGCGAATGGTGAATGGTGAATGGTGAATGGTGAATGGTAGTGAGTAGTGAGTAGTGAGTAGTGAGAGCGTCGTGAGTAGTGAGAGCACCTTCCTTTCACTATTCACTATTCACTATTCACTATTCACTATTCACCCGTTCACGCGCCTTGCATCGCTGACGCTCGAATTGTCCTTGAGCTGCGACAGCAGCCGGTTCAGGTGCTTCAGGTCCCAGACTTCGAGATCGATCAGCATTTCGGTGAAATCAGGCGCGGTGCGCACCATCGACAATGTATGGATGTTGGCATCGTTGGATGCAACGACCTGCGCGATGTCGGCCAGCGAGCCCGGCGCGTTGATGGCGGTGACCGAGACTCGCGCTGGAAATCGCTCCTTGGTGCGCTCGTCTATGTCCCAGCGCACGTCGATCCAGCGTTCGGGCTGGTCGTCGAAGGCCTGCAGCGCCGGCGACTGGATTGGATAGATGGTGATGCCGGTTCCCGGCTGCACGATGCCGACGATACGGTCGCCGGGGACTGCACCTTCCGGGGCGAAGCGCACCGGCAGGTCGCCGCGGACACCGCGGATCGGCACGGCGCCGTCCTTTGGCTGGTCCTTGTCCTTGCGTGCCGCGCGCCCCGGAATCTGAAACAGCATGCCGGCGGCGTTGCGGATTTTCGACCAGCCCTCTTCGCGCTGCTTGGGCGCGGCCAGCGTGACGCGCTCGTCCTTGTAGTCGGGAAACACCGCCTTCATGACATCGGTGGAGGCAAGTTCGCCGCGGCCAACAGAGGCCAGCACATCCTCGATGTCCTTGCGCGCCAGCCGATGCAGCACCGACTTCAGGCTTTCCTTGGTAAAGGTCTTTCCGGACCGTTCGAAGGCGCGTTCCAGAATGCGGATACCGAGACCCGAATACTGCTTGCGGATGGCATTCTTGGTGGCGCGGCGGATCGCCGAGCGCGCCTTGCCGGTGACGACGACCGACTCCCACGCCGCCGGCGGCACCTGCGCCTTGGAGCGGATGATCTCGACTTCATCGCCATTCTTCAGCTCGGTCATCAGCGGCATAATCCGACCGTTGACCTTGGCGCCAACGCAGGTGTCGCCGACATCGGTGTGCACGGCGTAGGCGAAATCGATCGGCGTGGCGCCGCGCGGCAGCGCGATCAGCATGCCCTTGGGCGTGAAGCAGAACACTTGGTCCTGGAACAGCTCCAGCTTGGTGTTTTCGAGGAAGTCCTCGGGATTGTCGCCTTCGGCAAGCTGCTCTATGGTGCGCCGCAGCCAGGCATAGGCGTTGGTCTCCTTCGAGATCGCATGGGCGGTGCCGTTCACCTTGCCGCCGCTGTCCTTGTAGATCGAATGCGCGGCAACGCCATATTCGGCGATCTTGTTCATCTGGTAGGTGCGGATCTGCAACTCGACGCGCTGACGCGACGGTCCGACGATGGTGGTGTGGATCGAACGGTAGTCGTTCTGCTTCGGCGTCGAGATGTAATCCTTGAAGCGACCTGGCACCATCGACCATGTCGTGTGGATGGCGCCGAGCGCCCGGTAGCAGTCCTCGACGGTATCGACGACGACGCGAAAGCCGAAAATGTCGGACAGCTGCTCGAAGGACAGCGCCTTGGCCTCCATCTTGCGGAACACCGACCACGGCTTCTTCTGGCGGCTCTTGACCTCGGCCTTGATCGCATATTTGTCGAACAGCGTGGACAGCGCCCTCTCGATCTCGGACAGCACATCCTTGTTGCGCTCGAAGATTTCGGCGAGCCGCGCGGTGACGGCGCGGTAGGCTTCCGGATTGATGAAGCGGAAGGCGATCTCCTCGAGCTCCTCGCGCATGCCTTGCATGCCCATGCGCCCGGCCAGCGGCGCATAGATATCCATCGTTTCCTCGGCGATGCGCAGGCGCTTGGCTTCGGGCACATGGTCGAGAGTGCGCATGTTGTGCAAGCGGTCGGCGAGCTTGACCAGCAGCACGCGAACGTCTTCCGAGATCGCCAGCAAGAGCTTGCGCAGGTTTTCAGCCTGCTCGGCCTTCTTGGAGACGAGGTCGAGTTTCTTCAGCTTGGTCAGGCCTTCGACCAGCTTGCCCATTTCCGGACCGAACAGCTCGTCGATCTCGGCCCTGGTCGCCGTGGTGTCCTCGATCGTGTCGTGCAGCAGGGCAACCGCGATGGTCGCCTCATCCATGTGCATTTCGGTGAGGATGGCGGCGACTTCGAGCGGATGCGAGAAATAGGGATCGCCGGAGGCGCGCTTCTGGTGACCATGCTTCTGCATGGCGTAGACATAGGCCTTGTTGAGCAGCGCCTCGTTGACGTCAGGCTTGTAGCGCTGGACGCGCTCGACAAGCTCATACTGACGCATCATGGGCGGGATCTCGCAGTGCTGAAACGAACCATGCGCCGCACTGGCGTACGGCGCATGTCACAGATAACCACGAAACCGCCGACGCGAAAGTGTCGGCAGCGGCTGCGAAGATCAATAGTCGTCGCTTTTTTCCGGCGGCACCAGACCTTCGATGCCGGCCAGGAGGTCTTCCTCGGTCATGCGGTCGAAGGTGACGTTGTCCTCGGTGTCGTCGGCATCGGTTGCCGCAGCGGCGGTACCGGTCTGGTCGGCGATCGCCTCGCCATCGGCTTCCGGCTCGTCGACCTCGACATGCTTCTGCAGCGAGTGGATCAGGTCTTCCTTGAGGTCGTCGGGCGACAATGTCTCCTCGGCGATCTCGCGCAGCGCGATGACCGGATTCTTGTCGTTGTCGCGAGGAACGGTGATCTGCGCGCCCTGGCTGATCTGACGGGCGCGGTGGCCGGCCAGAAGCACGAGTTCGAAGCGGTTGTCGACCTTGTCGATGCAATCTTCAACGGTTACGCGGGCCATGAGCTGCCCCTTTCATGCCTGGATTTAATGGAAAACAGGCGCGGTCCATAACCCGAACGCCGCCAAAATACAAGCTTTTTGGCAATATCAGTCCGGGGCCAGGTTCGCGGCCGAGCCAAGGCGAGTCTGGGCGCGCCCCGCATGCGACGATACGGCACCGATCACAATTGCTTGCTATCCAGCATCATACCCTTGGATTGCCGTAAAACCGGCGCTATCTCGAATGACGAAGGTCAGCCGGTATTTCAAGCCGACCGATAGTCACGCACATTTAGACGACCGCTTATTTTTCGAAAAGGAATATTTTCCATGTTCGACCCTCGTGAAAAAATCGCTCTTTTCATCGACGGCGCCAATCTTTACGCCACGTCGCGCGCGCTCGGCTTCGATATCGACTACCGCAGGCTTTTGTCGAGCTTCCAGAAGCGCGGTTACCTGCTGCGTGCTTACTACTACACGGCGCTGGTCGAGGATCAGGAATACTCTTCGATCCGGCCGCTGATCGACTGGCTCGACTACAACGGCTTCAAGGTGGTGACCAAGCCGGCCAAGGAATTCACCGACTCGACCGGCCGCCGCAAGATCAAGGGCAATATGGACATCGAGTTGACCGTCGATGCGCTGGAACTCGCCGATGTCGTCGACCACTATGTCATCTTTTCCGGCGATGGCGATTTCCGCACGCTGGTCGAGGCGCTGCAGCGGCGCGGGCGCAAGGTCTCGATCGTCTCCACCATGGCTTCGCAGCCGCCGATGATTTCCGACGATCTGCGCCGCCAGGCCGACCATTTCATCGACCTGATGACGCTGAAGAGCGAGGTCGGCCGCGATCCGTCCGAGCGGCCGGTGCGCCGGCCCGAACCGGCCGAAGTCGACGAGGACGAGTATTGACGGCGGCGGTCTTGACCGCTCCGTTGCTCGCGTCCCCCGAGCCCGATCGCGACTGCCCGCTCTGCCCGCGGCTGCATGATTTTATCGCGCAATGGCGGCAACGCGAGCCGTCCTGGTTCAATGCGCCGGTGCCGACCTTCCTGCCGCCCGAGGGCGAGGACGCGGTGCGGCTGCTGATCGTCGGACTGGCGCCGGGCCTGCGCGGTGCAAACCGCACCGGACGTCCCTTCACCGGCGACTTTGCCGGCGACCTGCTCTACAACACGCTGATCACACACGGCTTTGCGCGCGGCCAATTCAAGGCGCGGCCCGATGACGGGCTGGAGCTTGTCGGTACGGCGATCACTAATGCAGTGCGCTGCGTGCCGCCGGACAACAAGCCGGTCGGCGCCGAGATTGCCACCTGCCGGACGTTCCTGGTGCCGACGATCGCGCGGTTTAGAAACCTGCGCGCCGTGCTGGCGCTGGGCTCGATCGCGCACCAGTCGACCGTGCGGGCGCTGGGTGGGCGTGTCGCCGCTTATCCGTTCAAGCATGGCGGGCAGCAGCAAACCAATGGCGTGACGCTATTTTCCAGCTATCACTGCTCGCGCTACAACACCAACACCGGCGTGCTGACGGAAGCGATGTTCGTCAACGTCTTCAGGGATATAGCGGCGTTTCTGGAGACATAGATTCGGGCGGCGGCGCAAACAGCTCGGCCAATTTCTCCTGCCCGCCCTGAAGGACATTCAGATCGACATCGCCGCTGATGCCGTCAACGCGACCCCTGTCGTGGTACTGCCAATAGATCCAGTCGTCATGACCTGGCCATAGCGCCAGCGAACGAACCCAGTGCGGGCGGCCGACGATCTGGGCGGCATAGACCCGTGCGGCCTCGTCGGTCACATAAAGGATCGCCGTCTTGCCGAAGGCTGCCTCGACAGGGCCGAGGAAAGCCGAGAGTTCTTTGTTCAATTCTTCGGGCGATGGCCGCCGCGGACAATTGCCGACGAATTCGATATCCACCACCGGCGGCAGCAGCGCTTGATTGCGCGGCACGATGGAGATGAAATTCTTCGCCTGATCGGCGCCAGGCCTGCAGAAGGTGAAGAAATGATAGGCACCGACCGCCAGACCGGCCGCACGCGCCTCGCGCAGATTGGCGGCGAAAGCATCGTCGACATGGTCGCCGCCTTCGGTTGCCTTGATGACGGCGAAGGCGACATCATCGGCGGCAACACGCCGCCAGTCGATCTGCCGCTGGTGATGGGAAACATCGATGCCTCTGAGCGGATATTTGCCGCGGTCAGGAGAAAACGGATGGAAATAGAAATAGCCGCCGATCGCGACGAGGCATGCCAAGATCAGGCTGGCCGCACCCCAAAAGACGATCCGGTTCTTCATCCGGTTCTTCAAAAGAGTGGCTCCTAGCCTACCCACGCTCCTTCAGCAGCCGGCCCTTCTCGCGCGACCAGTCGCGCTGCTTTTCGGTTTCGCGCTTGTCGTGCAATTTCTTCCCGCGGCCGACGGCGAGTAAAAGCTTCGCCCGGCCCTGGTCGTTGAAATAGATTTTTAGCGGCACCAGCGTCATGCCTTCGCGGTCGACGCTTTGCGACAGCTTGGCCATCTCGCGCTTGTTGAGCAGAAGTTTGCGGCGCCGGCGCGGCTCGTGGTTGAAGCGGTTGGCCTGCAGGTACTCCGGCAGATAGGAGTTGATCAGCCAGATCTCACCGCCCTCGACCGAGGCGTAACTGTCCTGGATGTTGGCCTGGCCCTGCCGCAGCGACTTCACCTCGGTGCCGGTCAGCACCAGGCCGGCCTCGATCGTGTCGAGCACCTCATAGGAAAACCGCGCTTTGCGGTTTTCCGCAACGGTCTTGTTGTTGGGATCGGCTTTTCTGACTTGATTCATGATGCGGAGAGGTGGCGCCTTATCCCTAATTAATCAAGCCGGCGTGCTTCATCGCCGCATCGATCTTTTCTGCGGTCGACTGCTCGACGGTGACCAGCGGCGAACGCAGCACGTTCTCGACCTTGCCGAGCTTCGACAGTGCATATTTTGCGCCGGACACGCCGGGTTCCAGGAAAATCGCCTTGTGCAGCGGCAACAGGCGGTCCTGCAGGTCGAGCGCCTTGGCGCTGTCGCCGGAAAGCGTCGCCTCCTGGAATTCGGCGCATAGCCGCGGCGCGACATTCGCCGTCACCGAGATGCAGCCGACGCCGCCATGGGCATTGAAGCCGAGCGCCGAGGCATCCTCGCCGGAAAGCTGGATGAAATCCTTGCCGCAGGTGGCGCGCTGCTCGGAAACCCGCTCGACCTTGCCGGTGGCATCCTTGACGCCGATGATGTTCTTGAAGTCACGTACCAGCTCGCCCATCGTCTCAGGCGTCATGTCGATCACCGAGCGCGGCGGAATGTTGTAGATGATGATCGGCAGGCTGGTCGCCTTGGCGACCGCGGCGAAATGCGCATAGAGACCGCGCTGCGTCGGCTTGTTGTAGTAGGGCGTGACGACGAGTGCCGCGTCGGCGCCCGCCTTCTCGGCATATTGCACCAGGCCAACCGCCTCTTCGGTGTTGTTGGAGCCGGCGCCGGCGACGACCGGAGCGCGGCCCTTGGCGACCTCGATGCATACCTTGACGACGTGGCGGTGCTCGTCATGCGACAGCGTCGGCGACTCTCCGGTGGTGCCGACCGGAACCAGCCCGGTCGTGCCCTCGGCGAGCTGCCAGGCAACGAGAGCGCGAAAGGCTTTCTCGTCGAAACGGCCGCTCTTTTCGAACGGTGTCACGAGCGCGGTAAGCGAGCCTCTCAGCATGTCGTCCAACTCCTTGGGACTGGCACATGACCGCGAAAATCGGAGTCGATTTCGGAAAAGATCATGCGCCAAATTTAAAGTGGTACAGCGTCCTTTGCGCGTCTGAGAAGACGCCAGGAGCTGTAGGTGTTTTGTCGTGCGCGCCTTCTAGCCGAAAGCGAAGCGGCGCACCATAGTCTCGACACCGTTGCGCGGCAAGCATGGGTGTGGTGCCAGCAAGCGCAATTTGAACGACTCGATAGCCCTTGTTTACGGGCTCTTCATCACGGCCAATTAGGCTACAGTTCTGTGCCTGTTGGTAATGTGTAGACAGGAAACGATGAAGACGATGCCGACCAGGCAGCCTCATTTTTTCGCGCTGCTTGGCGCAATTCTCCTGTTGACGCCGAGCCTTGTGGCCGCCGGCAAGATCGATGTGCAGGTCACGTCGGCCGTTCCGATGCCAAATCTGCAGGATGCGGGCCTGCCGGATACGGGCCAGCAAGATACCCCATCCGCCAGCGTCGCCAGGCTGAAGAGCGGCCTCGATGCGCTGGCGGCGAACGACATAGCCGGTGCGCGTCAAGTGCGCGAGGCGCTGCCGGTGAATTCGCTCGACCGGCACATCCTCGCCTGGGCGATCGCGCTCTATGGCGGCGACAAGGTGCCAAGCGGCGACATCGCCGATGCTGCGAAAATGCTGCCGAACTGGCCGGGCATGATCGCCTTGCGCAAGAACAGCGAGCGCGCGCTCTACCGCGAGAACCCCGCGCCTGAGATCGTGGTGCAGGCATTCGGCGGCAGCCAGCCACAAACAGTCGAGGGCGTGGTCATCCTCGCCCGCTCCTATCTGTCGCAGGGCAACGTCGAGGCGGCGCGCTCGGTGCTGTCGCCTTTCTGGCGCATCGAGAAACTGGAAGCCAAGGACGAAGCGGCGATCATCCAAGAATTCGGCAAGCTCATCCCCGCCGCCGACCACCGCTTTCGCATGGAGCGCATGTTCTATGGCGACCGGGTCAATTCCGCGCTGCGCGTCGCCGGCCTTGCCGGCGCCCAGCAACTGGCGGACGCTTGGGCGGCTGCGGACCGGAGCGCCAAAAATGCGGCCAAACTGCTGAAGGCGGTGCCCTCCGCGCAGCGTTCGGCCGGCTATTTCTTCGCGCAAGCCCAATTTCTGCGCAAGCAGCAGAAGTTTTCCGACGCCGCCGCAGTGATGATGAAGGCGCCGAGCGATCGCAACGCACTTGTCGATCCGGATGCCTGGTGGGCCGAGCGCCGGGTGCTGTCGCGCGAACTGGTCGACAAGGGCGACATGAAAACCGCCTACGGAATAGTCGCAGCACACGCCGCCGAAAGTGCTGCCAACGCGGCGGATGCGGAGTTCCATGCCGGCTGGTACGCGCTGCGCGGCCTCAACGATCCCCACACCGCCGCCAAGCATTTCGCGCGGATCGCCGGTCTCACCCAGGGGCCGATATCGCTGTCGCGCGCCTATTACTGGCTCGGCCGCGCGGCCGAAGCCGGCGGCCCCGGTAGCGCGACGGATTATTTCATCCGTGCCGCCGCCTATGGCACTACTTTTTACGGTCAGCTCGCTGGCGAGCGCGTCGGCCGGCAGGTCCTCAACATCGCCCAGCCGAAGCCGAGCGCCGCCAATCACCGGAATTTCGCCAACCGCGAGGCGGTCAGCGCGATCAAGCGGCTGCAGGAGGCGGGCTATGAGCGCTATGCAGACACGCTTTATCGCGACCTCGCCGGACAGTTGACCAGCCCCGGAGAGCTGGCGCTGCTGGCCGCGATGGCGGAAAAGCAGGGCAATCACTTCCTGGCGCTCAAAGTCGGCAAGATCGCCGGCGCGCGCGGCATCGCTGTCGGGGCGCTGTCGCATCCGCTCGGCGTCATTCCCGAGACCGCCAACATTTCCGGCTCGGGCAAGGCGCTGGCCTATGCGATCGCCCGCCAGGAAAGCGAGTTCAACATCGGCGCCGTCTCCAGCGCCGGCGCGCGCGGGCTGCTGCAGCTGATGCCGGGGACAGCCAGGCAATTGGCGAAGAAGGCGAGGATGGCCTTCTCGCAGGCGCGGCTGACCACCGACGCCGGCTACAACGCGACCTTGGGCGCCGCCTTCCTCGGCGAGCAGCTCGGCCGCTTCGACGGCTCCTATGTGCTGACCTTCGCCGGCTACAATGCCGGTCCCAGCCGTGCCGCCCAGTGGGTGGCTAGATATGGCGACCCACGCGGCAAGGACATCGACGCCGTCGTCGACTGGATCGAGCGGATTCCCTACACGGAAACAAGAAGTTACATCCAGCGTGTGATGGAGAATTACGAAGTCTACAAGATGCGTATTTCCGGCAAGTACGATATTGTTGGAGATCTGGTGAACGGGCGGAGTTGAAGGCGTCGACGGGCGTTCGAAATTGGCGAAAGCGTCGATGACGGCCGATCTCCCCCCTCGTGGGGGAGATGTCCGGCAGGACAGAGGGGGGCGCTGTCCCGCCGACATTTCATCCAATCGCAGCCGTGCCCTCGGGCTAGCTCTCGACGGGCTCTCAATGTGAACCGAACGCTGGCGATCCTTCACGCCCCCCTCTGCCCTGCCGGGCATCTCCCCCACGAGGGCAGGGCTATCGCATTTGAGTCATGAGCTGGAAGAGATAAGCATCGTTCCAGCCTGCACGCATCATTTTGCCA
>NZ_JBVVQU010000063.1:0-34544 GCF_055811555.1 Mesorhizobium sp. WSM4813 | reverse complement strand
GTGGCAAAATGATGCGTGCAGGCTGGAACGATGCTTATCTCTTCCAGCTCATGACTCAAATGCGATAGCCCTGCCCTCAAGAGGGGAGATTACCTACCCGAATTTCCCCGTCCTCGGGAATCCCTTCGGCACCATGCGTCCGGCCGAGGCGCGAGCACCGATCCACTCAATCAGCTCTTCGCGTGATTTGATGAAGGTGCGGTCGGCCGAATCCTGCCAGGAGAGACCGCCTGCGAGCGTGAAGGTCTTGAGGTCGAGGACGCCGCCGTCCTTGTATTTCTGCAGGCGAACGCCCTTGCCGCGACCCATCTCAGGAATCTCGGCTAGCGGGAAGACCAGCATCTTGCGGTTCTCGCCGACGATGGCGAGATGGTCGCCAGCGACCGGCACGCAGCGCTGGGCCTCGTCGGGCGCCTTGACGTTCATGACCTGCTTGCCCTTGCGGGTGTTGGCGACGACTTCCTCTTCCGGCACGATGAAGCCGTTGCCGTCGTGAGACACCAGCAGCAGCTTGCGCTTGGGATCATGGACAAAGGCGGTGACGATGTCCTGGTCGTTGTCCATGTCGACGATGATGCGGATCGGTTCGCCGTGGCCGCGTCCGCCCGGCAGCCGGTCGGCGCCGATCGTGTAGAACTTGCCGCCGGTGGTGAAGACCAGCACCTTGTCGGTGGTCTGGGCGTGGAAGGCGAGCTTGAGGCTGTCTCCCTCCTTGAAGGTCAGCAACGAATGGTCGGTCAGATGACCTTTCATTGCCCTGAGCCAGCCCTTTTCCGAAACGACCACGGTGACCGGCTCGCGCTCGATCATCGCATGGGCGATGTCGGTCAGGTCATGTTCGGGCGCGTCGGCGAACTGGGTCCGGCGCTTGCCGAGTTCGGTTTCCGGTCCGAATTTCTCGCGGATGCTGGAGACTTCCCACTTGATCGTCGACCACTGCCTGGCGTCGGACGCAAGCAGCGTCTCGATCTGCTTTTTCTCGATAGTGAGGCCGTCGAATTCCTTGCGGATCTCGAATTCCTCGAGCTTGCGCAGGGCCCTCAGCCGCATGTTGAGGATGGCTTCGGCCTGGTTGTCGGTGAGCGACCAGCGAGCCATCATAACTTGCTTGGGCTCGTCCTCCTCGCGGATGATCCTGATCACCTCGTCGATGTTGAGATAGGCGATCAGATAGCCGGCGAGGATCTCCAGCCGCCTTTCGATCTCGCCCAAGCGATGCCTGGAGCGGCGGATCAGCACCTCGCGGCGGTGCTCCAGCCATTCCCTAAGCACGCCTTTCAGCGACAGCACGTTGGGTATCTTGCCGCGCGACAGGACGTTCATGTTGAGCGGAAAGCGGCTTTCGAGCTCGGTCAGCTTGAACAGCGATTCCATCAGGATGCCGGGATCGACCGAACGGCTCTTCGGCACCAGCACAACGCGGACGTCTTCGGCGCTCTCGTCGCGGATGTCTTCGAGCAGCGGCAATTTGCGCGCCATCAGAAGCTCGGCGATCTTTTCGATCAGCCGCGCTTTCTGGACGCCGTAGGGGATTTCGGTGACGACGATGCTCCAGGTGCCCCTGCCCTGGTCCTCCTGGCTCCATTTCGCCCGGACGCGGAAACCACCGCGACCGGTTTCGTAGGCTTCGAGGATCGAGGCCCGGCTATCGACGATGATGCCGCCGGTCGGGAAATCCGGACCTTGGACGAAGTCCATCAACGTCGTCACCGGCGCATCCGGATGCTCGATCAGATGCAGCGCCGCGTCGCAGAGCTCGGCGGCATTGTGCGGCGGGATGGAGGTCGCCATGCCGACGGCAATGCCGGACGAGCCGTTGGCGAGCAGGTTCGGGAAGGCGCCGGGCAGCACGACCGGCTCCTCATCCTCCTCATTGTAGGTCGGCCGGTAGTCGACCGCATCCTCGGTGATGCCGGACAGCAGTTCGGTCGCCACGTCGGTCATGCGCGCTTCGGTGTAGCGCATGGCGGCGGCGTTATCGCCATCGATATTGCCGAAATTGCCCTGCCCGTCGACCAGGGGATAGCGCATAGAAAAATCCTGCGCCAGCCGCACCAGGGCGTCGTAGATCGACTGGTCGCCATGCGGATGGAACTTGCCCATCACCTCGCCGACGATGCGGGCGCATTTGGCGAACCCCTGGTCGGGGTTGAGCCTGAGCAACCGCATGGCATGCATGATGCGGCGATGGACCGGCTTCAGCCCGTCGCGCACATCCGGCAGCGCCCGGTGCATGATGGTCGACAGCGCATAGGCGAGATAGCGCTCTTCCAGCGCTTTCTTCAGATCGACCGGCTCGATGTTGTCGCCACCGCCATCGCCAGGCGGCAAAAGCCTTTTTCCCATGGGCTGGGACTAGCCGAGCGGGTGATTCGCGGCAAGAGGCGCTTGAACGCGCCGCCCTTCCGCAACACGAGCTAAACGCACTGCTGCGCCGACCAACATCAATCGGTTACATCCCGGCTCTATGGCAATGGATCGGATTTGCCTTTCGCCGTGGTTTTCGCCCATTGTGCGGGAGAACGCCTTTTTCCCGTCCAGTTCGTCACGGAAGGGTGACGGCGCAAAGAATTGAAAAGACAATCTTCAGGATACTCTCAGGGGACTCGCGATGACGATCAGACGCTCGACACTCAACAAACTTGCTTTTTCGACGTTTTTGCTGACGCTGCCGCTGAACGCGGCGTTCGCCCAGGATGCGGCGGTCGCCGACCGGCTGAGGGCGGCTCTCGCCGCCCAGGGCGTCGACATTTCCTGGACCGGGGTGACGGGCGATGCCTCCAGCATGGTGCTGCAAGGCGTGGCGTTCAAACCGGCGGCCGAAAAGGAAGCGTTCAAGATCGGCGACGTCAAACTCGAAGGCGTGACCGAAGCCAACGGCGGCTATGAAATCGAAACCGTCGCGACTTCGGCGTTCCAGCACAGCGAGGACGGCGTCACGGTCGACCTCAGCCCCTTCATCATCCACGACATGACGGTTCCGGCCGACGGCGCCACAGGCCCGCTGGGTTCAATGATGATGTATAAATCGGCGGAGCTCGACAACATGACGGTCAAGGTTGCCGACAAGACCGCATTCTCGATGGACGGGCTCGCCATCGAAATCACCCCACCGGCCGACGGCAAGGCGATGGAATTTTCCGGGACCACGGAAAAGTTCAATGCCGACCTGACGCTGGTCGAGGACCCGAAGTCCAAGGACGTGATCAACGCGCTCGGTTACCAGAACATCACCGGAAACCTAGCAATGGAGGGCACCTGGCAGCCTGCGGACGGCAAGATGGAGCTGTCGAAATACGACATCTCCGTCGACAATGCCGGAACGCTCGGCATGACCTTCGGTCTCGGCGGCTACACGTTGGACGTCATCAAGTCGCTGCAGGAGATGCAGAAGAAGATGGCGGCTCAGCCGGAAGGCGCCGACAATTCGGCGCAAGGCATGGCCATGCTCGGCGTGCTGCAGCAGCTTTCGTTCAACAGCGCTTCGATCCGCTTCGACGACGATTCGCTGACCAACAAGGTGCTGGATTATGTCGGCAAGCAGCAAGGCATGTCCGGCAAGGACATCGCCAACCAGGCCAAGGCGATCGTGCCTTTCGGTATGGCGCAGCTCAACAACCCCGAATTGACGGCGCAGGTGTCGGCGGCGGTCGGCAAATTTCTCGACGATCCGCAGAGCCTCGAAATCTTGGCCGAGCCGCCGGCGGCGGTGCCGTTCGCGCTGATCATGGCGGGCGCCATGTCCAACCCGGTGGACCTGACGAAGACACTTGGCGTGACAGTCAAGGCGAACGAGGACTGACCGGCACGTCTCTGGCCGGTTTTGCAAAATGCGCTTGCATTGGAAGTGTCAGCGCCGCCCCTCATCCGCCTGCCGGCACCTTCTCCCCGTATAGTGACGGGGAGAAGGGAGATCGCCGCGACGTTGGCGCCCATTTTGCAACGCAGGCAGCTGGCGAAACCATTCGTGACGGCTCTTTCTCCGTCACTATACGAGGAGAAAGGCCCGGCAGGGCAATGAGGGGCAGCGCAAACCAACAGCGTTTAGAATCGGTTGCGGGAGGTTTTTAACCCTCTTTCTTGGTCACGGCGACGCGCAGCCACAATTCGCGAAGCTGCTGCGGGCTGGCTTCCGACGGCGCGCTCATCAACAGGTCATAGGCCTGCTGGTTCATCGGGAACATCGTCACTTCACGCAGGTTCCTGGCGCCGACCAAAAGCATAACGACGCGGTCGATGCCGGCCGCCATGCCGCCATGCGGCGGTGCTCCGTACTGGAAGGCGCGGTAGAGGCCACCGAAGCGCTCCTCGACCGTCTCGCGGTCCAGCCCGACGATTTCGAATGCCTTGACCATCGTTTCCGGCAAATGGTTGCGGATGCCGCCGGAGGCGATCTCAAAACCATTGCAGACCATGTCATACTGGAACGCCTTGATGCCGAGCAGGTCCTCGCCGTTGAGCGCATCGATGCCGCCTTGCGGCATCGAAAATGGGTTGTGGGCGAAATCGATCTTTTTCTCGTCCTCGTTCCATTCGTAGAACGGGAAGTCGACGATCCAGCACAGTTCGAAGCGGTCGCGGTCGACAAGGTTCAGCTCCTCGCCGGCGCGGGTGCGCGCCGCTCCCGCGAACGAGACGAACTTCTTCGGGTCACCGGCGACGAAGAAGGCGGCGTCGCCATCGGCAAGGCCAAGCTGGAGGCGGATCACCTCGGTGCGCTCCTCGCCGATGTTCTTGGCGAGCGGACCGGCGCCTTCGAGCTTTTCGCCTTCCTTGCGCCAGAAGATGTAGCCGAGACCGGGCTGGCCCTCGCCTTGCGCCCAGGAATTCATGCGATCGCAGAAGGCTCTGCTGCCGCCGGTCCTGGCCGGAATGGCCCAGACTTCGGCCTTCGGGTCGTTGGCAAGGATGTTGGCGAACACCTTGAAGCCGGAATCGCGGAAATGATCGGAGACCGCCTGCATCTCGATCGGGTTGCGCAGGTCCGGCTTGTCGGTGCCGTATTTGCGCATCGCCACATCGTAAGGAATGCGCTGGAATTCCTGCGTCACCGGCTTGCCGGCGGCAAAGGTCTCGAACACGCCGCGCATTACCGGCTCCATGGTCGCCAGTACGTCGTCCTGCTCGACGAAGCTCATCTCCAGGTCGAGCTGGTAGAATTCGCCCGGCAGGCGGTCGGCGCGCGGGTCCTCGTCGCGGAAACAGGGCGCGATCTGGAAGTAACGGTCGAAGCCCGACACCATGATCAATTGCTTATATATCTGCGGTGCCTGCGGCAGAGCGTAGAAGGTGCCGGGATGGATGCGCGACGGGACCAGGAAGTCGCGCGCGCCTTCGGGCGACGAAGCGGTCAGGATCGGCGTCGAGAATTCGGTGAAGCCGACCTCGCCCATGCGCTTGCGCATCTCGGCGATGATTTTCGTACGTGCCACGATGTTCTTGTGCAGCGTGTCGCGGCGCAGGTCGAGGAAGCGGTATTTGAGACGGATGTCCTCGGGATAATCCGGCTCGCCGAACACCGGCAGCGGCAATTCCTTGGCCGCCGACAGCACCTCGATCTCGCGCGCGAAAACCTCGATCTCGCCGGTCGGCAAATTGGCGTTGGCGGTCTCGGCCAGTCGCGCCTTGACCTCGCCGTCGACGCGGATCACCCATTCGCCGCGCACGGTCTCGGCAACCTTGAAGGCCGGCGAATCCGGGTCGGCGACGATCTGGGTCAGGCCATAATGGTCGCGCAGATCGATGAAGAGCAGGCCGCCATGGTCGCGAACGCGATGCACCCAGCCCGACAGACGAACGGAAGAGCCGACGTCGCTCTTCCTCAACTGGGCACAGGTATGGCTGCGGTAACGATGCATTGTCATTGATAAGTCCGGATGTTGATTGCGGCCAAGGCATGATGGCCCGGCCCGAAAATTTGGGCGAAAAGCACATGAGAGGCCGCCTTTGTCAAGGCAGGCGGCGCACGGGCAGCATCTCTCGGTTTGAACTTCGGCTTGTAAACCCTGGCTGTGTGAAAACTCCACACCACAGTCAAAGCGTAGAATTTGCTCCGCTCGATCGTGATCGGGGTGGTCAAGCGGTGTACAATGGCCGTCATATTGACGGGACGACTACCATGCGCTTTCGAACATTGACTGTCCTGGTGACGCTGCTTGTCGGCACCTGCGCATTTGCACAGGCCCAGACAACGCCGATGTCAATCGAGGTGTTTCCATTCGAATTGGAGGATAAGAGCGCCGGGGCAGGAATAATTCCGCCGGATGAACACGATAGGCGCTATCTGTCCGAGTCGGCACAAGTTGCGAAGGACATGCTCTCCCAGTCCGGACGTATTACAGTGGTTGATGCGCCAGCGACAGATGAGCAGGCGGTTGCACCGCACGGATTGCGCAATTGCGGTGGCTGTGAAAGCAAAATCGCCAAAGAGCACGGCGCATCTCTTGCGCTGCTGGACGTCGTGACGCGCGTCAACCGAACAGAACATACCATGTTCATTCGCATACTCGACGCAGAAACCGGGAAACCTGTTTCGCAGGGCTTTACCGATCTTCGCATGGGTCCGAACTACGCGTGGCCCCGCTCCGTGAAATGGCTGATGACAAACAGAATTCTGCGGTAGGACGGAAGTCACCCGCGTGCGCCATCGGGAGCGCGAAAGATCGCCCCCCCTCAGCAAAAAATCAAACCGAGAAATTGATTGTCGGCGCTGGCCTGCTAACCGCCGGGAATTGCCGCTGGCATTGGCGCGGGCGATGGTTCAAGAAAGATCAACGACAGGCCTTCCTTCATGTCCTCCATGCGTCCGCTGATTCCTCTCCTTATAGCCGCCGGCATCCTGCTCGGCGGCAACGGCCTGCAGAGCACCCTGATCGCGCTGCGCGGTGCGCAGGAGGGATTTTCGGCCTCGACCATCGGCCTGATGGGCACCTTCTATTTCGCCGGCTTCCTGCTCGGCTGCCTCGCCGTCACCCACATCATGAAGGCCGTCGGCCATGTGCGCGCCTTTTCCGCACTGGCGGCGATCGCTTCGGCCGGAACATTGCTTTTGGTGCTGGTCGTCGACCCGGTCATGTGGTGCGCGTTGCGCCTCGCCGGCGGGTTCTGCTTCGCCGGCCTGTTCACCATCATGGAAGCCTGGCTCAATTCCGGGGCCGCCAACAAGGACCGCGCGCGGGTGCTGGCCATCTACCGGATGGTCGACATCGGTTCGGTCACAGGCGCACAGTTCCTGATCCCGATCGTCGGCGCCGGCGGCTTCGCCATCTTCGCCGTCATGTCGATCATGATCACGCTCTCGCTGGTGCCGGTGTCGCTCGGCGACCGCTCCAACCCGACCCCGCCGGAAGACGTCAAACTCGACCTGGCCCGCGTCTGGCGGATCTCGCCGCTCGGCTGCTTCGGCTGCATTGCCGTCGGCGTCACCAACAGCGCCTTCCGCACGTTGTCGCCGGTCTATGCCGAACAGATCGGCATGTCGGTCACCGACGTCGTCACCTTCGTCAGCGTCGGCATCTTCGGCGGCGCCATCATCCAGTATCCGCTCGGCTATCTGTCCGACCGCTGGGACCGGCGTTCCGTGCTGCTGATAACAACGTGCTGCGCGCTGCTCGCATCGCTGGCGCTGGTGTTCTGGGCGCGCAGCGACCCGTCCCTCAATTTCGTGATCGTCTTCATCTTCGGCTGCTTCGCCATGCCGCTCTACTCGCTATCGGCGGCGCATTCCAACGACCGCGCCGACAAGGGCGAGTTTGTGCTGATCAACGCGGCGCTGATGCTGTTCTATTCCTTCGGCGCAATTGGCGGGCCGTTCGCCGCCTCGACGGCGATGCAGTATTTCGGGCCAAGCGCGCTGTTCGTGTTCACCGCCACCGTCTACGCCATCTTCGTCGTCGTCATCCTGTACCGGATGCAGGTGCGATCGGGCGTTCCGGCCGGCCATCGCAGCCGTTTCATCGGCCTTTTGCGCACATCGACGGTGTTCGCCCGACTGGCCAAGCGCAACGATGATTCCGACGGGCCTGCGAAGCAATGATGACGGCCCCTATGTCTTGAACCCGGGGCTGCCGCTTGACGAAAGCCCGCGCGGCTGAAATTGAAGGAGACCTTACCCTTTTGCCAAAAGCGATTTGATGCACGTCATCACCACCCAAGAAGAACTTGAGACCGCTGTTGCCGCGTTCGAAAAGTCGGATTTCGTCACCGTCGACACCGAATTCATTCGCGAGACGACCTTTTGGCCGATCCTCTGCCTGATCCAGATGGCCGCGCCCGGGGTGACGGCGCTGATCGATCCGCTGTCCCCCGACATCGACCTGAAGCCGTTCTTCAGGCTGATGGCCAACGAGGCCATCGTCAAAGTATTCCATGCTGCGCGCCAGGACATCGAAATCATCGTTCATCTCGGGGACCTGGTCCCGCATCCGGTGTTCGACACCCAGGTGGCGGCGATGGTTTGCGGCTTCGGCGACAGCGTCTCCTATGATCAGCTCGTCCAGAAGATCACCGGCGCTCGGCTCGACAAGTCCTCACGTTTCACCGACTGGCGCCACCGGCCGCTTTCCGAAAAGCAGCTCGACTACGCGCTCGCCGACGTCACCCATCTGATCGAGGTCTACCAGCACCTCAGCGCCGAACTGGTGCGGGAAAACCGCGCTCATTGGCTGAACGAAGAGATGGAGGTGCTGACTGCGCGTGAGACCTACGACCCGCATCCGGAGGATGCCTGGAAGCGGCTGAAGATGCGGCTGCGCAAGCCGCAGGAGCTGGCGATCGTGCAAGCGGTGGCGGCATGGCGCGAGCGCGAGGCGCGCGAACGCGACGTGCCGCGCGGCCGGGTGCTCAAGGACGACGCTATCTACGAGGTGGCGCAGCAGGCGCCGCGCGATGCGGCAGCACTCGGCAAGCTGCGCACCACGCCGAAAGGCTGGGAACGCTCAGTGACGGCAACGGCGCTGCTTGGCGCGATTAACACCGCGCTTGCCTTGCCCAGGGAAGACATGCCGAAGCTGCCGAAGAGTTTTCAGCCGCCCGAAGGCTCCAATGCCGCCGCGGAACTGTTGAAAGTGCTGTTGCGGATCGTCGCCGAAAAGGAGGGCGTCGCTTCGAAGGTGCTGGCCTCCAGCGACGACATCGACCGCATCGCCGCCGAGGGCGAGGCCGCCGACGTGCCGGCCTTGCAAGGCTGGCGACGCGCCGTGTTCGGCGAGGCCGCGCTCAAACTAGTGCGCGGCGAGATCGCGATCAAGTTCGACAAGCGCAAGATCGCGCTGTTCGATTTGTAGTCTTGAGCCTGCTTGGTCCTAAGCTTGGCGCTGTTTCTGACCGGCCAGGTGGAAAACCGCGATGACGATCACCGGTATCGCCAGAAGCGCGAATTTGGTGACGATCAGCGCTGAGGCGAAGGACAGCGAATCCGGATTGGCCGACAGGAAATCCGAGAGCAGGCGGGCCACCGCGATGTTCTGCGCATAATCGGCAAGCGTGTAGGGCAGCACCAGGACGAGCGCGAACAGCGACTGGAGCTGCGCGGACAGAGCCCGGAAGTTCTTCAGCCGCCGCCCCGTAGCCAGGATCAGGCTGATCAATGTCAGCGACAGCAGCGCCGGGAACAGCAGGTCGAAGGTCAGGTAGTGCCAGACCAGAATGATCTCGCTGCCGCGGCGGCCGAGCGCCGTCAGCCAGGCCATGCCCTCATCCGGGGTGAAACCGGTCCAGCGCAAATCGAGCGACGGCAGGCCACCACTCAACTGGCGGAAATAGAGGAATTCCATGGCCGTCATGGCGACGAAAACCGCCATCGCGACAAAACAGAGCGCGGCAGCATGGCGTGACAGCCGCAGCATCATTGCCGTCAGGCTTCGTGCGAGCTGGTTAGGCTCCGCCGGGATAATTCGGGCTTTCGCGGGTGATCGTGACATCATGGGCGTGGCTTTCACGAAGTCCGGCGTTGGATATGCGTACAAAGGTGGCGCGATTGCGGAAATCGGCAAGATCGCGACCGCCGACGTACCCCATAGCTGCTTTCAGGCCGCCGGCAAGTTGGTGCAGCACGCCGGACACAGGTCCTTTGTAGGGCACCTGCCCTTCGATGCCTTCCGGCACCAGCTTCAGCGTGTCGCGCACCTCGGCCTGGAAATAGCGGTCGGCGGAGCCGCGCGCCATGGCGCCGACCGAGCCCATGCCGCGATAGGCTTTGAACGAGCGGCCCTGGTGCAGATAGACTTCGCCCGGGCTCTCGTCGGTACCGGCCAGCAGCGAGCCGATCATGGCGGCACTGGCGCCGGCGGCGAGTGCCTTGGCGAGATCGCCGGAATATTTGATGCCGCCATCGGCAATGACCGAGACGCCCGATTTCTGCGCCGTCTCGACCGCCGACATGATCGCCGAAAGCTGCGGCATGCCGACGCCGGCGACGATGCGGGTGGTGCAGATGGAACCGGGCCCGATACCGACCTTGACGGCATCGGCGCCGGCATCGATCAGCGCCAGCGTGCCTTCTGATGTGGCGACGTTGCCGGCCAGGATGCGGACCGAATTGGACAGTTTCTTGGCCCGCGTCACCGCATCGAGCACACGTTGCGAGTGGCCATGTGCGGTGTCGATCACCAGAAGGTCGACGCCGGCGTCGATGAGGCGCTCGGCGCGCTCGAACCCGTCATCGCCGACGCTGGTGGCGGCCGCCGCGCGCAAGCGTCCCTGCACGTCCTTGGTGGCGTGCGGGTTGAGCTGCGATTTCTCGATGTCCTTGACGGTGATAAGCCCGACGCAATTGCCGTCGCTATCGACCACGACCAGCTTCTCGATGCGGTGCTGGTGCAGGAGCCGCTTGGCCTCGTCCTGGTCGACGTTCTCCTTGACCGTGATCAGGTTCTCACGGGTCATCAGCTCGTAGACCTTCTGCGCCGGGTCGGAGGCGAAGCGCACGTCGCGGTTGGTCAGGATGCCGACCAGCCGTCCGACCGTATGCCCGCCAGCGCCGCCATTCTCGACCACGGGAATGCCCGAGATGCTGTAGGTGCGCATCAGACCCAGCGCGTCGGCGAGCGTCGCATCGGGGCCGATGGTGACGGGGTTCACCACCATGCCGGATTCGAATTTCTTGACTTGCCGCACCTGCTCGGCCTGTTCGGCCGGCGAGAAATTGCGGTGGATGACGCCGATGCCGCCGGCCTGGGCCATGGCGATGGCGAGACGCGCCTCGGTCACGGTATCCATGGCGGCGGAGAGGATCGGCACGTTGAGGTCGATATCGCCGGCGATGCGGGTGCGGATATCGGTCTCGCCCGGCATGACCTCGGAATGACCCGGCTGCAGCAGCACGTCGTCAAAGGTCAGCGCCAATGCGCCCGTGGACGTTTCGATAATTTTTGCCATGGCCAGCCCTCGGAATGCATGAAAAGCGCTGGACCGGATGGACAGCGCCGACTCGTCTTCTTCCCTTTCAGGATTGGCGCTGGCTCGTAACACGTCCCGTCGCCGATGAAAAGCCGATTGGTTGTGCACAGGAGGGCTGCGAAGTCAGCTTGATGCCTTTTCGCCGTGACGGATTGGTGAGCGGCATCCGCCGCTGCTCTGCAAGCGCGGCGGGAAGAGAGGCGCGCTCGGACAGTGGGGCAGTTTAAAATTTTGGCGCCGGCAGGCGATAGCTGGCCTAATAATAATCGTAAACGCGCCGCTTGCCCCGCTTGCACTTGATCTGTTCTTTGTATTCGTCGCCTTCCCACTTGCGCTCGATCTTGCAGTTGCCGCGCCGATATTCCTCTTTGTAGCTGTAGCGTTCCCGCTTTCGCTCATAATCATCTTCGTATCGGTAGCGGTCCTGCCATTTGCCATGGTCGCTCTCGTCCTTCCATGGATCGGCAGCAGCCACGTTGATGCCTCCGACAATTGCCACCCATGCGGCAAGGATGGTGCCCAGCATCTTCATGGCGTATCTCCTTCAAAGGGGTTTAACCCGGTCAATCCAGTTCCGGTTCCGGCGCTTTCGCCCTCGTGATCCATTGCTTTGTGACGGCAATTATGCTAGGAATTTATTCACGGTGCTAATTTGCGCCAACGACCCGCCGCCGAGGCGGGTTTTGTTTCGGCCCCATTTTTCGCAGGGCTCCGCACTGGCACGGCTGCCAGGGTCGCGCAAATGTGACGGCAAAGTAAGGCGACATCCGACCCAGCCCGTGGTAACCGCCCTTCGTGTCGGCTTGCCCCCTTTGTCCCAGAGAGACCGCACGTCGGCGGTGAACATTCAAATCCGGACGCGTTCCATGAACCGCACCATTCCGCTTCTCGTGGCGGTCGCTCTTTTCATGGAAAACATGGATTCGACCGTTATCGCGACGTCGCTGCCGACGATCGCCACCGACCTCCAGACCAGCCCGGTCGCGCTCAAGCTGGCGCTGACCGCCTATCTGGTGTCGCTGGCGGTGTTCATTCCGATCAGCGGCTGGATGGCCGACCGCTTCGGCGCCAAGAACGTGTTTCGCGCCGCGATCGCCGTGTTCATCGTCGGTTCGGTCGCTTGCGCGGTGTCCAATTCGCTGCCGGCTTTCGTGATGTCGCGCTTCCTGCAAGGCATTGGCGGCGCCATGATGACGCCGGTGGGACGCCTTGTGCTGGTGCGCGCCACGCCGAAAAGCGAGCTTGTCGCCGCCATGTCCTGGCTGAGCATTCCGGCGCTGGTCGGGCCGCTTGTCGGTCCGCCGGTCGGCGGTTTCATCACCACCTATTTCACCTGGCACTGGATCTTCCTGGTCAATGTGCCGATCGGGCTGATCGGCATCTGGCTCGCCACCCGCTTCCTGCCGCAAACCGAGCCGGCGCAGACGCCGCCGCTCGACTTCATCGGCTTCGTGCTGAGCGGGCTGGCGGCATCGGGCATCGTGTTCGGCCTGTCGGTGGTCAGCCTGCCCGCTTTGCCGCCGATTGCCGGCTTGCTCACCGTGACAGTCGGGCTGGTGTCAGCCGTGCTTTACCTCCTGCATGCGCGCCGCGCCAGGAATCCGCTGCTGGCGCTCGAGCTGTTCCGCAACCAGGTGTTTCGCGCCTCGGTTCTCGGCGGCGGGCTGTTCCGCATCGGCATCGGCGCCGTGCCTTTCCTTTTGCCGCTGATGTTCCAGATCGGCTTCGGGCTGACGCCGTTCCAATCGGGAATGATCACCTTCGTGGCGGCGGTCGGCGCCATCGGCATGAAATTCGTCACGGCGCTGATCTTCAGGGTCGCCGGGTTCCGCCGCGTGCTGATCTTCGGCTCGCTGATCGCGGCGGCATCGATCGCCATCAACGGCTTGTTCACGCCCGACACGCCCTATCTGCTGATCCTGGCCGCCCTGCTCGTCGGCGGTTTCATCCGCTCGATGTTCTTCACCGGCATCAACGCGCTTGCCTATGCCGAGATTTCGACCGCCGACACCAGCAGGGCAACGCCGATCGCCGCGGTGTTCCAGCAACTGTCGATCGCGCTCGGCGTGGCGCTGGCCGGCGGCATCCTGGAAGTATCGACGACAATCCATGGCGGGCCGCTGACGCTGAGCGACTTCCACATCGCGTTCTTTATCGTCGCGGCGGTGTCGGCGGCCGCATCGCTGTCATTCATGCGGCTGGCGCCGGACGCCGGCAACGCCGTGTCGGGCTATGGCGGACTGACGGCGCCCAAGATGCTGGAGGCGGGTCGGCCTGGGAGTTGAGGGCGGAGCGGTGCAGAACCTTTTGGGGCCGGCGGGACAGCGCCCCCCTCTGTCCTGCCGGACATCTCCCCCACTTGGGGGAGATCGGCCGTCATCCCGGCTTTCGCCAATCGCCGAAATGAAGAAGAAGAAGGTACGGCCGACGAAGCTGCCAATCTCCCCCCTCGTGGGGGAGATGTCCGGCAGGACAGAGGGGGGCGCGAAGGAACGCTACCGAGCGGTTTTACACTGCGCCGCTTCCGCCTTTAAAATCCTTCGCCAGTAGATAAAGCTCCACCGACTCGTCGCGCGAGGCCGGCGGCTTGACGTGATGGACCGAGCGGAAATTCTGCTTGAGCCTCGAGAGCAGCTCGTTTTCGGCGCCGCCCTGAAAAGTCTTGGCGAGGAAATGGCCGCCCGGCTTGAGCACCGACAGGGCGAAATCGGCCGCCACCTCGCACAGATACATGGTGCGGATGTGATCGGTCCTTTTATGCCCGGTGGTAGGTGCGGCCATGTCGGAGAGCACGATGTCCGGTTGGCCACCCAGCGTTTCGGCGAGCTTTTCCGGCGCCTGCGGATCGAGAAAATCCATCAACAGCACCGGCGCCCCGGGCACCGCATCCATTTCGAGATAATCGATGCCGACGACATGCGGATGTTCAGCCGTCGATTTCGTGCGCGCGGCGGCGACCTGGCACCAGCCGCCGGGTGCCGCACCAAGGTCGATGACCTTCATGCCGGGCTTGAGCAAATGGTGCTTGTCGTCGATCTCGATCAGCTTGTAAGCCGCGCGCGAGCGGTAGCCGTCGGCCTTGGAGCGCTGGACATAGGGATCGTTGATGTGGCGCTGCAGCCAGCGGCGCGACGATTCCTTCAGGCCGCTTTTCTTCTTGATCCGCGTCTTCAGCACGCGAATTCCGGCAGAGCCTGGCTTTTCTGGTTTCTTGGTCATTGCCTGATTTCTTGTTTGAGTTTTCTCGCTCGCCGAGTTGCGGCCGTTTTTCGGCGGCTGCGCGTTTCGTGAACGGCTTCACCCACTCCGTCGCTGCTTCGCAGCGCCACCTCTCCCCCCTCCGGAGGGAGAGGAAGGGCGCCAGCCTGCATAAGCTCGCGCCCTTCCTCTCCCCCGGCGATCGGGGGAGAGGTGTCGAGCGAAGCTCGACGGAGTGGGGGTCGACTGTTCACCAAAGCAATGCTTCCGCTTAGGTCCGAGAAAACCAGTTGCTACTTTTCGCTGACGCGGACCTTCGGTTCGGGATCATGCATTCTGGTCTGAGCATGATCTTTTCCGAAAACCGGCTGCCACTTTTCGGGATCATGCTCTGCCCCGCCCATTGTTGCGCCAGACGCCGTCGTCGGCCATCAGTTCGCTCAATATGCCCTCGCGCAGGCCGCGGTCGGCGACGCGCAGCCGCTCCGACGGCCACACCGCGCGAATTGCTTCCAGGATAGCGCAGCCGGCCAGCACCAGATCGGCGCGATCGGCGCCGATGCACGGGTTGGCGACGCGCTGCTGAAAATCCCAGCCGACCAGCTTCTCGACCATGCGGTCGACGCTGTCGCGATCCATCCACAGCCCGTCGACCCGGCGGCGGTCGTAGCGTTCCAGGTCGAGGTGGACACCGGCCAGCGTCGTCACCGTGCCCGAGGTGCCGAGCAGGTGGAATTTCGGGCTGGCGAGCACGTGACTCAGCCGGTCGCGCCCATCGAACGCGTGCAGGCGCACGGCCACATCCTCGACCATGGCGGCAAAGATCTCGCGGGTGACCGAGCGGCCGCCGAAGCGCTCGGCCAGCGAGACCACGCCGACCGGCAGCGATGTCCAGGAGACGATGTGGTTGGCGAGCCTCGGCGAGCGGTGGCCGGTGAGGTCGATCAGCGCGATTTCCGAGGAGCCGCCGCCGATGTCGAACAGGACGACGCCTTGCGTGTCGCGGTCGACCAGCGAGCCGCAGCCCGAAACCGCCAGCCGCGCCTCGGTCTGGCGGTCGATGATTTCGAGCTTCAAGCCCGCCTCACGCTCGACGCGTTCGAGGAACTCGGCGCCGTTCGCGGCCGTGCGGCAGGCTTCGGTGGCGATCAGCCGGGCCTTCCTGATCTTGCGGCTGCGCAATTTGTCGCCGCAGATCTTCAGCGCCTCGACAGCACGGTCCATCGCCGGCTGCCCGAGCCGGCCGTTGGCGGTGAGGCCCTCGCCCAGCCTGACGATGCGCGAGAAAGCGTCGATGACGCGGAACTGGCCGTGGCGCGTCGGCACCGCCACCAGCAGCCGGCAATTGTTGGTGCCGAGATCGAGTGCGGCAAACACCGGCAGTTCCTGCACCGGCGGGCGGCGAACATCCTGCTCCGGCCTGCTCGGCGCAGCTAAGGCCAAAGGCGCGACGATCGCCTCGGGCGGGCGGCTGGTTGGAGCGCTGCCCGCGGGCGCCGACAGTCCGGCCGCTGCGAGATGAGCGTCATCGCGCACAAAGACCTTGCGGCCGCGCCGACGTTTTCGCCGCTTCCTGGTCTTGGCCTTCTGATTCTGGCCATTCTGATGCTGGGACGCGTCGCCTGCCTGTCCGTGACCGGACCAAGGCTGCACCGGGCGGCCGTTCTGCCGGCCGGCGGGTGGGCTTGCCTGGCCCGAAGGCGGCGGCGAAGCCCTGGACACGCCCACTTCCGGCGCGCCAGCGCCGGTGTCGTGGTCTTCCAATTCAGTTCCTTCCGGCGCCGCGCGAACCGGAGACCGGACGCAGCAGGCGCTTTCATGTGTTCCAAGTTGCCGCCAGACTAGCAGCGCCGGGCCGGATCACCAAGAGCGCATGGGCCGAATTTTGCCGGCGGCGTGAAGCGCCAGCAGAGGACGAGCCGCGCGTTGCCGGTTGAATAGCCGGCTTCGATAAGGCATTTCTGAAATGGCGGGAATGGAACATTCGGAATCGCGGCCAGTTTTCCTGACGCGAACCCGAAAAGGGCAACGGGGCTGCAGCGCATGATCGTCACGCCATGAATTGGAGGCGCTATTTCTGGCCGGTCGTCGGCGTTGCGGCGGTCGTCTTCTCGCTGTGGCTGCTGCTGCATGAGCTGCGCGGCATCTCGCTCGACGATGTCTGGGACGGCATCGTTGCCATCCCTGCCCGCGGCTGGGTGCTCGCCGCGCTGAGCTCGGTCATCGCCTATGCATCGCTGGCCGGCTACGACCACATCGCGCTCCTGCATATCGGCAGGCGAGTCTCTTGGCTGTTCGTCACCTTCTGCTCATTCACCACCTATGCGCTGTCGCACAATATCGGCGGCTCGGTATTTTCAGGCGCGGTGATCCGCTACCGCGCTTACGGAACCAGGGGCCTGACCGGAAAGGATGTCGGCGTGCTGGTGGCGATCTGCTGGATCACCTTCGTGCTGTCGACGATCCTCGTCTCCGGCCTCGTGCTGGTCTTCGAGCCTGAAATCATCGACCGGTTTTCCGGCGCACCGCACCATGGCCTGACAATGGCCGCGGGCGTCGCCATGCTGCTCCTGGTGGCGGCCTATATCTTCGGCAGCTGGCTGCATCTCAGGCCGCTGAAGATCGGCAGCTTCCAGGTCCATTATCCAGCCCTGCCGATCGTCGCGCGGCAATTGCTGATCGGCCCGATCGAGCTTCTGGCGGCGGCGGCGATCATCTTCTTCGCCCTGCCCGTATCAGGCAATCCCGGCTATTTCGTCGTGCTCGGCGTCTTCCTGGTGTCGTTCTCGATCGCCCAGATCTCGCATGCGCCGGGCGGGCTCGGCGTGTTCGAGGTCGTCTTCCTCGCCGGGCTATCGCATATGGACCCGGTCGGCGTGCTGGCAGCACTGCTGGTGTTCCGGCTGTTCTACCTGATCATCCCGTTGGTGATAGCGCTCGGCGTCGTGCTGTATTTTGAGCACTCGCAGCTCGGGCGGAGTGGGAAATGAGATGCCGGGGTAATCGCATCAGACTAACGACGACGTCATGTCTGAGACAATCAATCGTCGATGTCGGCGCCGCCCCTCATCTGCCTGCCGGCATCTTCTCCCCGTGAAGAACGGGGAGAAGGGACCTAGCGGCAACGCCGGCGACCCCCTCTCCCCGTCCTTCACGGGGAGAGGGCCGGGGTGAGGGGCAGCGCAAACGCCCACAAGAGTGAGGGCAGGTCAAAACCTGAAGCGATTGCGCTAATTGAAGGGCTGGGCAGGCTTGACTATTTTCCGGCGGCGGCTACAAGGCACGCGCGGCGACATCGCCGCCCTGCCCGCGCGGTTTCTTCAACCGCGCCCTGCTGGGGAATAGGTTAACGGTAGACCCACGGACTCTGACTCCGTTAGTCCTGGTTCGAATCCAGGTTCCCCAGCCAGTTGATTTCCTAAAGATAGATCATAGTTTATGTGCACAGGAAGGACTGTGCCCACACTACATGACAGTGATGGCTGAGAGGTCGGGAATCAGTTGGAATGAAGGATTCATCTCTTGCAAAGAAGGATCCTCATCATGGCTTATCTTCTCGGTGCTCTCGCGCCATTACACCGTATAACTTAGCGCAGCATAGTACTTCTTCGCGTAACTGGCCACGAGGTCGGCCCGCTCGGTGCCGTTGATGATGCGTCGCGCGTTACGCCAGTCGGCCTTCTGGCCATCGAAGAACTGCGACAGCCGATATCTCGTGAAGATGCCATCGATCATGCCCTTGACCATGATGTTCGCCGCGACTAAGGGCTGCATGGCCAACTCCGGATTGGCGACCAAGTCTACCTTAAGCAGCCGCCCTATTCGTTCGTAATTAGTCTTGTGCGTGAGCTGCACGAGACCGCGTCCGAGCCAGCTCTTACCCTCCGAGTCCGGCCGCCAGTACGGATTCGTGACCCAGGTCAGACGTTTGGAGGCCCATGCCCGCTCGAGGATGGCGATCGCCCGCTGATCGGTGGCAGCGAAGGTTTCGCGGACCGGCTGCATGGTCCGCCCGGTCTCGTGATGCGCGGTTGCGAGCATATAGGCCAGCCAACGGTCGTCGAGGGTCGACAAGGCCGGTTCCCAGGTGTTCAGGATCGCGATGATGCCGTTCACCTGCGACTGCGTCATCCGGCCGTCGAACAGGTTGAGCCGGGCATAGTCGAACAAAAAGTTGCGATTTATTGGCATGGTCCCTCAATCCCCAGATCCGTGTCGCGTTGCTTACAACTCCGCGCCGGGCACCGGCGCCTCTTGCGGCGCCTCAGGCGCCATCTCCGTTATCTCCGGTACCGGTGTGACCGGTTTGGTCTCCGCTGGCGCGGGCTTATCACCGCATTCGGTCAGGTCGTCGGGCAGGCTGATCGTGACCTTGTCCGGCTGCATATCCACGCCTTCGCTGGTCCATACCCTCAACGTTGCTGACCCCGGATTCACTGGGCGGCCAAGCTTGGTGAACTCGGCGATGATGCCCCTCATATTGGGAAGCACGGTGATCCGGTCGGCTCGTTCCGACCCGACGGTCACCATAGCGCTGCGCCACAGCCGCAGCCCAGGGATCAGGATCGAGGCCTTTCGGCAGGCGACGAGATTGATTTCTTTGTCCATCAACTCGTCGTTTATCTGCGGGCGGCGGACCGCCTCCTCGCCGCCGATGAACGCGTCGAACGCTTCATAGTCGGGCGGAATCGGGACCGAGTAGCTGTAGGGCTCGCTGCTGTTTTCCGCCGAGGACGAGCCCAGCCAACCGGCCCGTACGGTGACAGTGAGCCGGCTTGTCCACGCAGGCACAGAGATCAGTGCAAATTGCGACTTCTGGAACGGCGCACCGCCCGCACTGATGTCGATGACCCAGCCGAGATCAATCGACTTCGTTGACTGCGAATCGGTGAAGCCGACTGCCATCGGTTCCAGTGACGCTCGGTCTTGCCTGTCCTTCGCATCGAAACCAAACCGTGATGCGCCATCCTGGCCTGCCGGATAGTCGATGTTCACCGTGTTCGAACGACCGCTCAGCGCCGAGGTCGCCTCCATCCGCGGGAACAGCGAATAGGCATACATATCAGGCTGGATGACCTTTTCGATGAAGTTGAAGTAACCGGCTGGAATGGTGACATAAGTGGGGCACGCCTCCGGCGCTTTCTCCACTTGGCCGGATTTCGGACAGTAGTCATCAACCTTTCCGATACTTTTGGCATAGTTTAAGATCGATCGAAAATTGCGATAATGTGTGGAATTATCAACTCCGATTGGCTGCTTATATGAATAAGCCGATTCCTGCGCGTCGATTTCGTCGACTTTTACATATCTGCCAATCACATCTTTCTTGCTCGCAATGATATAGACTGTATCGTCGACCGGACCGACGATGAACTCGGGGCGATTGGCGCATCCACCTTCGCTTGGGATTCTGACCCTGATGGCCAGGAACTTATTCCATGGATCGGGCAGTGCGACCTGCTCCAAACTGATCCCCGACCCTCCGCCGCCCAGCTTAGCGTTGTCGAGGGCTAGAACAGTGTTGACCGTCGAGGCGATCTCCGACCGCCAGCTTGAAGCCGACCCGGCACATTGCGGCTGCTTGCAAACGCACTTGGTTTCCATGATCTGCAGGAAATGCGAGTTCAGGCGCCAGCGGACATTGGCCAGCCACTGCGTGTAGAGATTGAAGGAATTAAAGTTTGGATTATTGGGATTGTTCTTGATATCCGCAAAGGTGCTCTCAAAATATTTCCGCAGGTGATAGGGCAGCTCGGGGAACTTGTTCTCCGGGTCCTTCTCTTCGAGGATGAGATCAGACTGGCCTGTGATCGACAGTCGGACGAAAGCGCGGCCGGCCGTGAATTTCCCCGGATAGACCGTCGTATCGAACTTCAGGCCGTAAACGGAATTGCCGGTGAGGTCGTGGCGGTCGTCGAGCAGGTTTTCGAGCACGCTTTGGCGGATCATATCGCGGGCGGCAGCGCGGATCACATAGGCGTCTACGAAGGAAAGTACGGGGCGCGGCGTTTCATCCGAGTTCGCGGCCGCCTCGGCGGCGGGAGCGCCCGGCGCCGGCGGATAGGTTCCCGGCATCGGTTGCACGGCGGGATCGTAAACCGGCGCCGTAGTCGGCGCGGCCTCTGGCTCGGCCTCAGGTTCATCGGCTCTGCCATATCGAATGCCGCGGTCGCGCTGATTCACCACCGCGTACCGAACGTTGTCTTTGTTTTGGTCGAGAGTCTTGAGTTGCTGGCGCAGCCAGAAATCCTGGTCGTTGCGGTCGTTGACGAGCCGCTCGCGCGTGTAGACACCCGGGCTGCTGACGTAGATCCGGCCAGTCGGCCCGATCATCCAGCCGTAGAGCCGAGACGGTTGGAACTCGGTCACCAGCACCAGAAGCGCTGCGGCGAGCACTACCAAGAACACTTTGAAGGGGGATAGAAAGGAAAGGACGGCCCACGCGCCGTTCACGATCCGGTCCCTCGAAAACAGGTTTTGGCCGTCGGTCACGGTTTGCACCCGCGATCCACGGTTTGCACCAACACGCCGCCTTCGTAGACTTCCACTACCCTGCGCTGTCCGCTTGTACATGCTGGGTCGTTGATTGTTTTTGGGACCGTCGTCCTCACCGGTGGCCGGTTCTGTTCCTCGGTCTGGCCGAAGCTGTGGTCAACGCTGAGCAGAACTGAAAACGCCATCACCAACACGACCACATAGAGGCCTCGCACGGCAAGAGACTGCGAAGGCAAGTTCAAAGCCAGATCGAACATCACGTCCTCCATTCTCGCGTGTGGTTGTGGTTAAGGGATGATTGTTCCTTGAAACTGGCCGCAGAAACAGGGGCTGCCGATCGGCTGGGGAGGCACGAAGCAGATACCGACGGGAGTAGCGCAGCGCGCACTGAATGCTTGAGCGAGAACTTCCGTCTTGGCTAATTTACCGGAAGAAGCATAATAGGTATAAGCTCCAAAACCTAGAGCGAGAATAGCAGTTAAACGTAGAACGTCTCTTATCGACATGGTAACGAAGCCTTCCCACGACTACATTTGCCTGACTAGCTATCTGTTCTCCCCGAAAGAAGTTTCAAAAAGGGCAACTGCGTTCCCCGTCGAACCAGCAACGAATGCTCAATCCCCAGTATCTTCCGAACACTCGCCAGCGCCGCCTCATTCACCTCGATATAGGCGACGATGTACCACTCGCCGTTTTCTTCCCTGGCCATGCCCATCGGCTCCGCCCGCCATTTCAGCGCGCCATGGTGGGGCATGAAGTAAGTTTCCTGGACGCCGCCCACCGCGCTGAGGCCCTCGCCGAGCGCGTATTCCATCACCGCGCAGCACAGCTGCGTCAGCGTGCCTCGCAGCCCGGTTGAGCGTTTGTCGGGAACGACAAAGGTGCGCGTCCATTCGGCCCAATCGGGACGTCTCGGGACGCCCGATCTTTCGCACATGTGAGAAAAGACCTCCGAGACCATGTGCGGCTCGCTCGTTGGGATCAATCGAGCCGAGGTCACGACGCGACCGTCTTCGATACCAAGCAGGTAAGTCGCCGGGTCGGTATCGAATTGGTCCAGCTCGCGACCGTCCGGGCTCGGAGGGCGCCAATGTTTCTGGTGCACGAAGAAATCGTGCCGCCGGCGCAGAAACTCGTCGAATTCGTTTTCGTAGAGATGCTTGTTATGCGCATTGACTACGTGGGCCGTTATCATGGCGCGATCCCCCGATCGTTCTCACGGGGATATTTGCAGCCTCGCTAATGTACGTCACCTGTCCGATGGGACAGTTGACGCGTTTAGGGGTGGATCAGGCGCCGGCGCACCGCTTCGACGACCGCCTGCGTGGTCGTGGCGACGCCAAAAGCTTCCCTGGCTCGGGTGGAGTGCCATTTGACCGTTCGCTCCGTCAGGCCGAGGATTTGGGAGGTTTCTGAGGAGGTTTTGCCGGCCGCGGCCCAGAGCAGCACCTCCTTCTCGCGGTCGGTCAGCACGCCTTCATCGTCATCATCGTCATTCGTCAAGGCCTGGATCGACATGCCGGCGTAGACTGCCATCGTCACCAGCTGCACTTGATGGCGCGGCGAGAGGGTGCAGCACTTCGCGGACGAGGCAAACGACAGCACGGATTGCCAATGGTGAATGCTGAGCATCGGCACAGCGAAGCCGCTGCAGATGCCGAACTCCGTCGCCTCGCCGGCGACGCGGCGTGATCCTTCAGTGTCCGACCACTTTGCCGGAACTTCGGACCAAAGGAACGGCTTCAGGGTCTTTGCCGAGTAGATGCAGACACCATCAACCGCGGCATGCTCGGCTTCGACATAGCGTTCGAACCAGCCGGCCGGCCAGCCATTCAGTTCAACCATCGGTGCAAGTTTCTGACCACTGAGCGGCACACCGCTAAGGATGAGGTGCTCGAAGCCGATTCCTCACGGTTTCGAGCAGGTCGCTCAGCAGCGGCCCGCTAGCGGTGTGCTTCCTGCAGCGTTCGACAAAGTCGAACACGTCTGAATCGATCATGCCAGAGGTCCCGTCTCCTCGCCGAAATATTAGCATTACCTCAAATCAGAGAACCTTCTAATATACCATCGCTACCTTGCCAATCGCAACGGTTGCGTTCCCCACACTCGTGCAAGCGCAAATCGATCACAATCGGCACGGGCTCGCCGGCTGGCATGACTTAGAAGAGAATGGATCTCTTCAATCTCGGCGCCTATCGCTGACTCATCTCCAGGTGCAGCGCTGCGCGCAGCAGCAATTTCTTGAAAGCCGCCGCAGGGAACAGCAAACGGACTCTCGATGCTATCTTCGCCACAGGCAGGCGCATCGGCAGAACGGATGAAAAAATGCCTGCGCCTCTGGCGGAGAGCGCGGGCGCAATCCGGTTGGCCCGACCTGCAGAGCGCAATCGAGGGGGTGCCCCCACTGCTTACAGACAATCATTAGAGATCGCTAATTTTATGCTTGACGATCGCATCGCCGGTACCAAAATCGTGGTCTTAAGCTCAAGCGTTCGAACGGGGGATGTCGCCATGCCTGACGGCATCGAAATCTACTTCAGTGCGAGCCTGGCGCCGGATCATCGCGAGATGGTCGAGCAGTCGATCGCGTCGGCGGTGGAGCGCACGCGTGCGGAGGCCGACGCGGCGCGCGCGCGATCGGCCGAGGAGGACAAGCTACGTGACGCGATCACCGCGCGGCTTGCGGAGCTGATCCGAGCGGCCCCCGGAGCTGCAGAGGCGATCGAAGGGGTCAGCACGCGGCCAATCAAGGTTGAGGACAGCCTGCGCCCACGGGGCCTGCCTGGCGGAGCGCACGATTGCGTGATCCCCGGGTCGCCGACTGACAGCAGCGTCGAGCTGCGGCGTCCTCCCTACGACTTCGCCTGGAGATGGCAGCACGTCGGAGGGGCCCCTCCGTTCAGCCAGAGCGGCGACCAAAGGGGACGCCTCGGCGTGGATGCGCGGGCGGGCGGCGGCGTCGCGGGCGGCGCTGACCTTTTTGTCCACGCACATATCGGGGTCGGCTGCATCGTGCGGACCGATCGTCCGATCGCCGTCGAGTTGTTTGCGCCGCGCTCATCGCGCCATTCCTTCGCCATTGGCGCACGCGGCATTGGCGCGAGCGCCACCTCGGAGGGTGGCCTGGAGACGACTTTTATGAAGCGTGGCCAGGTCTTGATGGCGGGCACCTTTCCGTTGTGGCGCAGACGCGTGAGCGGCCTCTCAGAGAATGAGAGCGTTCGGACTAACTTCACGAGCGTATTCCCCAGTGGCATGGGAGGACGAATCGACCCGGGCGAATACACCTTCCACGTAGGCATCTGGGCATTCGCCGATTGCTCGTCAGGCATCGGAAGCGCGGGAGTGCAGTCGCTGGTCGAGAGCAACATCATCGAGATGCGAATCCGTCGCCGAGACTGAACCGGCCAGATTCACGCACCAAGCCAGTCATACACCGCTGCCGTACAAGCTCGTCGTGTACTTACAGAACGGCCGCTTCCCTGCCGGAGGCCCCGAGGCGGACGTCAACAGTTAACTGGCCGTGCGCAGACGCCGAGATCGAACGAAGGCCTTTAGTCCGTCGGAATCCAACGCATGCCCGAAGGCATAACCCTGCAGTATGTCGCAGCCCAAGCTCTTGAGTGTCTGTGCGTGCTCCATCGTCTCGACACCCTCCGCTACGACCTCAATACCCAGGGATTTGCCGATTTCAATGATCGACGAGACGACCTGCCTTCGTTGCGGCGATTTGACAATTGGGATGACCAGCTGGCGATCTATCTTCAGCCGGCGAGGCTGCAGCTTGAGCAAGCTGACTATAGAGGCGTAGCCCGTACCAAAATCGTCTATCTCTACGTCAATGCCGAGCTCTTTTATCTGCTCAAGATTCCAGGTAACAAAATCATCATTCTCGTCAAGGAAAATTGACTCAACCAGCTCGAATGCAACTGTTCCCTTCTTGATATTTAATTTCCTAAGACTCTTTATGAGTTCCTCATCTTGAAGGCGGCGTGCCGAAACGTTGACCGATACCCGCGGAATATGAATATTGGCAGCAGACCACCCTTCCAAATCCAAAAGCGATTGCTCTAATATCATTCGATCGATGATCGAGACGACATTCAGTTCTTCCGCAATCCTCAGGAAGACATCGGGCGCCAAAATACCCTTCTCCGGATGCCTCCATCGCGCCAGCGCCTCAACCCCAACAATTTCGAGCGTTTTTGCGTCAAATTGCGGCTGGTAGAAGGGGATGAACTCGTTGCGCTCAAGGCCGCCGAGAATTTCGTCGGCAATCCGTTTTGTGTCGACGATTTCGCTTTGCATCGCCTCGATGAAAAATTCGTATCGATTGCGCCCACGCCTCTTTGCTCGGTAAAGCGCGATGTCAGCGTTGACCAGCAGGTGTTTGGCTTCGACATCTTTTCCGTTATCGACTGCAATTCCCACGCTCACGCCAAAACGGCATCGATGGCCCTGATAGTAGACGGGTTCGCGCATCTGGCTGATGACCCGGTCAGCGAGCAGCGCCAGTTGCTTGATATCGTCGTGCACCACGCACAGGACGATGAATTCGTCTCCTCCGATCCGAGCGACGAATCCCTCACCATCGACCTTGGATCGGAGGACAGTCGAGGCGTGAACAAGCATTGCGTCGCCTGCGGCGTGACCAAGCGTATCGTTGATGTGCTTGAACCGATCCAGATCTATGTGAAGCAGTGCCGCATACCCGCCGACGCGCCTGGCGTTTGCTGCGTAGTCTTCCAGCACTTGGTCGAGGTAACGCCGGTTGGGCAGGCCGGTCAACGAATCGTGGAGCGCAATGTGCTCTATGCGCGCCTTGGCCGACTCGAGTTCTGCATTTTTCGACTCGGAAAGCTGTTTTGCGCGAACCAGGTCCTTGTTCAGCAGGACATCGGCTGTCACATCCCATTCGGCGCCAATCATTTTTGGGGTGTCGTTTGCGACCCGGTAAATTATCGCCTTGGATCGGACATGGCGAATCTCGCCATCCGGCCGAACGATCCGGTACTCCGACAAATATGGCCCGCCGCCGGCCATCGCGCTGTCGAAATCGGCGTGGGCGCCAGCCAAATCATCCGAGTGGATTGCTCCCGCCCAGTCGAGGTAGCCGCGGTGCTCCCCAGTTGGTTTGCCATATATTTCATTGACGCGGTCGTCCCACGTAAGTTCGTTGGTCGCGAGATCGTGTTCCCAAACGCCGATAGCCGACGCTTCCAGAGCGAGTTCCAGGCGTCTCGACAATCGACTCAGTTCCGCATAGTTGCGCTGTCTCTCGCCAATCAGCCGACCCGTAACCAGGAATGGGATCACCACCAACGCCCCGGCCACCGCCATGATTGCGCGCAAGAACCACGCGTTGTCGGGCGTCGAAGGCCAGCCGTTTTTGGGAATGGCTGCGATCCGCCACGAACCGGACGGGAGCAGAACGTCGGCTGTCACCGGATTGCTTTTGGCGACGCGCTCATTGCCGAAGAATTGATCTCCACTTGGACCGAGAGCGTCCTTACCGATCAGCGCTATGTCAATCCCGAGATCATCGTCAAGCAGACCACTCGCCTTATAAAGGCGCTGAACGTCGACAACGGCCGAAATGATGCCCCAGAACCTTTCGGTGTTGCCCGCACTGCGTACAAAAACCGGGATACGACCGACGAAGCCTTGCCCTCCCTGCCTCAAGTCGACGGGACCGGCAAGAACTAGCACGCGCTCGTCTCGCGCCCTTAGCGCGGCCACACGCTGCCGCTCGTCCTTGCGGTAATCAAGGCCTATCGCCTTCTCGTTGCCCTCCATCGGGTACATCAGGGAAATGACCAGATCGGGCGCGCCGGCAATATTTTTCAATTGCGAGCCCCTGCCAAACAGGTTGCTCGCGAGCGAGGCGAAGCGTTGCTGTCCCATATAGGGCTCGGTCACGACCGTCGCGACCAGTCCCTGCACCAGTTGAAGGTTTCCGTTGATGTTACCTTCAAGCTTGGCGCGGATAAGACTGACCTTGGCCAGGACATCCGCACGGGCGGCCTGATCCGAGACGACTTTGTTCTGGTGGTCCGCGAACGCTGCGCCAACGGCAATAACTATCACCGCCATTGCCGCCGGGATATTTGCCGACGAGAAAACAGCCTTCTTGATACCGCCGAACCTAGCGCGGAAAAGAGCCAATAGGCGATTCCTCAGCTGCTATTCAGGTTCTCGGGCAACCCGACCAAGGAATATTAGCTATCAATATTTAATTTTGACCTTCACGGGTTCTAAAATTTTTGCACTTTCCTACCGCCTGAGGTCGCCGGAGTGGTTGACACGGACCTGCGGCTCCGGCTGACACCTTAGAAAGAACTGTTGCAGTCGCTGAAGGTGCATGGGTTGCCCTCGGACGATCGACTCGACCGCCGCGGCGAGCAGGAACGCCACCGTCTAGGGATAACCGTGCTCACCTTTCCGGTATCAGATCGACGAGACGACAATGCAAAACGATCAATAGTAGGATTAAAGCGCGTCGCGGCTGAATGGATTCACGCGACGCGCTTTAAGTTTTGTTTTTATGCATGTCGTTATCGCAAAACCGCTGCGCACTTTTGCGCGACATGCATTAGTGCCCCTCAATCGCCTTGGGGGTAACAAGGTATGGTATCTTGCCGACGCTACGCTTCGTCGCGCCAATGGAATAGGCCATTGGGATCTTGGGAGAGTTCTCCGGCAAGCCGTACATATCCTTGCCTGCCCTCACGGCAAATGAAAAGTGCTGCCACGAAACCGTGTCATGCTCATTGAGAAAATCCAGTGTCAGCCCAGCTGAAATCAGCGCGTTCACCACGTCACTGACCGGATGAATCCACTCATAGTAGCGCGGATGTTTCAAGATGCGGTCGTCACCGGTATAGGTGAGTTCCTCGTTCCATGCGAGTGGTCGAGCTATTGGCGTTCGCCAGTCATGCTTGAACTCCAGCGCCGCAGCCTTGCGGTCACACTGGAACATCAACGGATGGCCCTCGGCCAGATAGAGCCGGCCGCCGGGCCGCAGGAGATCGGCAACCACCCGCGCCCAGCGGAACACGTCGTCCAGCCAGTTAACCGAACCCCAGGTAACGTAAGCGATGTCAAAGGTTCGGCCGAGCGCCTCGACTGCCTCGAACAGCGGCGCCTCCACGAAGCGCACATCAGTGCCTGCCTTCGCGGCGAAATCCCGCGCCGCTGCGATCGCCGTCGGTGAAAAGTCGAGGCCGGTCACGCTGCCCGCACCCAGATTCTTCAAGCTGATTGTGTCAAGCCCGATATGGCATTGCAGATGGACGATGTCCTTGCCGACAATGTCACCGACTTCGCGCGTTTCCAGCTCATAGAGATTGGATCCGCCTGCCAGCACATTTTCTATGTGGTAGCTGCCCGTTGTATCGGTCGAATGCAGTTCGGCCCGATCATCCCAATTAAGGCGGTTCGCACCCAGAAACGGTTCCAAATTGCCCCCCTGCCGAGACTAATACTTGGTAAACAGAACGTTAATATACTTTGCAGCTAAAGGGTCACGCGTCAATCCGAGGCGGGCCGGTGCACCACCGCTGCAGGCCAGGCCCACCACCCTGGCCAAGGCGGAGGTGCCAATCACGTGTCTGTGCAGAACGAGCGCGCAAGGCTGCTGTCATGGAGGTGCCGGCTTCTCGCCCTTTCAGCCTCGCGGCCGATTTCACGCGGCTGCGTCGAGTCCCTGTGCCGGCACATAGTTCAGGATCGGGCCGAGCCAGCGCTCGACCTCGGCGAGCGGCATGCGCTTGCGCCGCGCATAGTCCTCGACCTGGTCGCGTTCGACCTTGGCCACGCCGAAATAATAGCTTTCGGGATGCGACAGGTAGATGCCGGACACGGAGGAACCCGGCCACATCGCAAAGCTTTCGGTCAGGCTGACGCCGGCGTTGCGCTCGCCGTCGAGCAGGCGGAACAGCGTCACTTTCTCGGTGTGGTCGGGCTGCGCCGGATAGCCGGGCGCCGGGCGAATGCCGCGATAGGGTTCGCCGATCAGCTCGTCCGGCGCCAGATCCTCGTCCGGTGCATAGGCCCAAAAATCCTTGCGCACGCGTTCGTGCAGGCGCTCGGCGAAGGCCTCGGCGAAACGGTCGGCCAGCGCCTTGACCATGATCGACGAGTAGTCGTCGTTGGCGCGTTCGAAGCGCTCGGCGATCGCCGCTTCCTCGATGCCGGCGGTGACGATGAAGCCGCCGAGATAGTCGGCCTTGCCGCTGTCCAACGGCGCGACGAAATCCGACAGCGCGACGTTCGCCTTGCCGTCGCGCTTGGTCAGCTGCTGGCGCAGCGTGAAGAAGGTCGCCAGCTCCTGTGACCTGGCATCGTCGGTGAACAGCCTGATGTCGTCGCCGACGGTATTCGCTGGCCAGAAGCCGATGACGGCCTTTGGCGCGAACCATTTTTCCGCGATGATCTTGGCCAACATCGCCTTGGCGTCGTCGAAGAGCTGGCGTGCCGCCGGCCCTTGCGTCTCGTCGTCGAGGATTTTGGGGTAACGCCCCTTCAGCTCCCAGGTCTGGAAGAACGGCGTCCAGTCGATATAGCGCGCGAGTTCGGCCAGATCCCAGCCTTCGAAGATTTTCAGGCCAAGGAAGGACGGCTTCGGCGGCTCGTAGGCCGACCAGTCGATCCTGTGGGCGTTGGCCCGCGCCTTGACGAGCGGCAGGCGCTGCTTGTCGGCTTCGCTGCGCGCGTGCGCATCGGCAACCTTTTTGTATTCGGCACGGACATTGTCGACATAATCGCCCTTGGTCTCGTTCGACAGCAGCGCCGACACCACGCCGACCGCACGGCTGGCATCGGTGACGTAGACCGTTTGGCCCTTGGCATAGCGCGGATGGATTTTTACCGCCGTATGCACGCGGCTGGTCGTCGCGCCGCCGATCAACAGCGGCATGTCAAAACCTTCGCGCTCCATCTCGGCGGCCATGTGCACCATCTCGTCGAGCGACGGCGTGATCAGGCCGGACAGACCGACGATGTCGACCTTTAGCTCGCGCGCCGTCTGCAGGATCTTCGCCGCCGGCACCATGACGCCGAGGTCGATGATCTCGTAATTGTTGCAGGCGAGAACGACGCCGACGATGTTCTTGCCGATGTCGTGGACATCGCCCTTCACCGTCGCCATCAGGATCTTTCCGGCGGTCTGGCGCTCGCCGGTATCGACGCCATTGGCGGCGTTCGCCAGCTTCTCCGCCTCCATGTGCGGAAGCAAGCCGGCAACGGCCTGCTTCATGACGCGGGCGGACTTCACCACTTGCGGCAGGAACATTTTTCCCGCGCCGAACAGATCGCCGACGACATTCATTCCTGCCATCAGCGGCCCTTCGATGACATGCAGCGGGCGCTCGGCGGCAAGTCGCGCTTCGTCCGTATCCTGATCGATGAATTCGGTGATGCCGTTGACCAGTGCGTGCGAAATGCGCTGCTCGACAGGCCAGTCGCGCCAGGCGAGATCGCGTTCCTGCGCCTCCTTGCCCGCCGTGCCCTTGAAGCGTTCGGCGAGTTCCAGCATGCGTTCGGTGGCCGTGCCGCCGCCCTTCGGCTGGCGGTTGTTGACGACATCCTCGCAGGCTTCGCGCAGTTCCGGATCGATGGTGTCGTAGACGGCAAGCTGCCCGGCGTTGACGATGCCCATGTCCATGCCGGCCTGAATGGCATGGTAGAGGAACACGGCATGCATGGCCTCGCGCACCGGCTCGTTGCCGCGGAACGAGAAAGAGAGGTTCGAAACGCCGCCCGAGATATGGACGTGCGGCAGCGTCGCGGTGATCTGCCGCGCTGCTTCGATGAAGTCGACGCCGTAATTGTTGTGCTCGTCGATGCCGGTGGCGATGGCAAAGATGTTCGGATCAAAAACGATGTCCTCGGGCGGGAATCCGGCCTGCTCGGTCAAAAGCTTGTAGGCGCGGGTGCAGATTTCGACCTTACGCGCCTTGGTGTCGGCTTGGCCGTCCTCGTCGAAGGCCATGACGACCACCGCCGCGCCATACGCGCGGACGAGCTTCGCATGGTGCAGAAAAGCCTCCTCGCCTTCCTTCATGGAAATGGAGTTGACCAGCGGCTTGCCTTGCACGCATTTCAGCCCGGCTTCGATGATTTCCCATTTGGAACTGTCGATCATCACGGGAACGCGGGCGATGTCCGGCTCGGCGGCGATCAGGTTGAGATAACAGACCATTGCCTGCTTCGAATCGATCAGGCCTTCGTCCATGTTGATGTCGATGATCTGCGCGCCATTGGTGACCTGGTCGCGGGCGACGTCGAGCGCGGCGGCATAATCGCCCGCCGTGATCAGCTTCCTGAATTTCGCCGAGCCCGTCACATTTGTCCGCTCGCCGACATTGACGAACGGAATCTCGTCGGTCAGCGTGAACGGCTCGAGCCCCGACAGGCGCATCTTCGGTTCGATGTGAGGAACCGCCCGCGGCGGATATTTCTTTACCGCCGCTGCGATGGCGCGGATGTGGTCGGGCGTTGAGCCGCAGCAGCCGCCGACGATGTTGACCAATCCGTCGCGCGCGAACTCCTCGATCTGCGCCGCCATGAACTCCGGGCTTTCGTCATATTGGCCGAATTCATTGGGCAGGCCGGCATTCGGATAGGCACAGACAAAGGTGTCGGCGACGCCTGATATTTCGTCCAGATGCGCGCGCATGGCTTTGGCGCCCAGCGCGCAATTGAGGCCTATCGTGAACGGGTTGGCGTGGCGGACCGAATGCCAAAACGCGGTCGGCGTCTGGCCGGACAGCGTGCGGCCGGACAGGTCGGTGATCGTGCCTGAGATCATAACCGGCAGACGCACGTCCTTCTCGAGGAAGATCTCTTCTGCCGCGAAGATCGCCGCCTTGGCGTTCAGCGTGTCGAAAATGGTCTCGATCAGGATGATGTCGGCGCCGCCGTCGATCAGACCGCGCAGCTGCTCGCCATAGGCAAGGCGCAATTCGTCGAAGGTCACGGCGCGGTAGCCGGGATTGTTGACATCCGGCGACATCGAGGCGGTGCGGTTGGTCGGCCCCAGCGCCCCGGCGACGAAGCGACGCTTGCCGTCTTCCTGCTCAGCCCGCACCGCTGCCCGGCGCACCAGCCGTGCACCGTCGCGGTTCAGCGCATAGACCGCATCCTCCATGCCGTAATCCGCCTGGGCGATGGCGGTCGAGGAGAAGGTGTTGGTTTCAAGGATATCCGCCCCGGCGATGGCGTAGCGATAGTGGATCTCCTCGATCGCTTGGGGCTGCGACAGGATCAGCAGATCGTTGTTGCCCTGCTGATGGCAGGCGCACTCCGCGAATTTGTCGCCACGGAAATGGTTCTCGTCAAAACCCAGGCTCTGGATCTGCGTGCCCATGGCGCCGTCGAGGATGAGGATGCGTTCGCGCGCCGCCGCCGTCAGCGCCGCAAGCACTTTCGAACCGTCGGGCTTAGCCACGATGGGACCGAACAGATCGTCCAACGATGATGGGTTTTGCGACACATTCAATCCTTAAGGCGACAGCCGCGTTTAAGTGACATAAAGACATCTTTATGTGAGTATACGGTATTTGTCTGCCGCTGTCACCCCTGCCGCCGGAAATGCTGCCCACCGGCGTGACGGCTGGCAAGGTTCCAGACGCGGACGTCGCTTCGTTCATGATGTGGTAGGCGACCTCTCGCGTCAGGAGAAGATCTCCGCCAGTTCGTCGACGCTGGTGCCTTCCTTGATCTGGCGCAGCTCGACATAGCTGACCGCTGCGGCAATCGACATCACGATCGACGATGTCGTCCACACCAAGGTCCCCACAAAGGCACCCACCAGGCCGCCAAACGGTTCGACAACCCTTTCAAGTGCCAACTGGATGGCCGCCGACGCGACCAACAGGATGAGGAACAGGCCGAACAGCGCCCAGCGGCTGCCTTTGGTAAGTTTACTGCTGCGCGCCATGGAGCCAAGCACACCGAGCCGCTCCTGCACCAGAACCGGCACCGCGACCGACCAGCGGAGCCACAGTATAATTCCGGGAACCAATGAGCAGGATCAAGCCCAGTCCCGCGCCCAGGACGACCAGCAGCCCGATGCCGAGCGTTGGCAGGACACAGCCGATCGCTATCTTGATGCAGTCGCCGAAGGATGGCCGCTTGCCGTTCAGATCCTCGATGGTTGCCCGGACCAGCGAAGACTGAAGCAACAGATCCAGTACAAAGGATATCAACAGGAATCCGAACGTGATCATAGAATCACGCGACACCATGCCGAGGCCGCCCAGGATGGCATCCTCGGGGTCACCCACGGCGATACCAGTCTCCGGCGCCTGCATCCAAAGATCAAAAACAAGCGACGGTAACCCCGAAAACAGCAATGCGAGCCCGAGGCAAAGCAAGGGGTTACGGCCGATGACCGCAAAGCTGGCGCCGAAAACCCTGCCGATGCGAAATCTGTCAGGCTGTTCCAGTGCCATTGACGCCATGACGTAACCTGTCCAGTCCAGGCAGATCCTGATGCGATTAAGGCGGCAGAAACCCGCTATGAGAAGATCTCCGCCAGTTCGTCGACGCTGGTGCCTTCCTTGACCTGACGCAGTTCGACATAGCTGACAGCCGTGGCTACCGACAGCACCATAGAAACCACGGTCGACAGCATGGCTGCCGCCACATCGGCGACAATTCCGTCTAGCAGGAGAATGATAGCCGCCATCACCGACTGAATGACCATCGTGATGATCATAAGGATAAGGAAAAGACCAAATAGCGCCCAGCGGCTGCCCTTGGTCAGGACGCGGCTGCGCGACATGCTGCCGAGCACACCCAGGCGCTCCTGTATCAGAACCGGAATAGCCACCGACCAACCAAGCCACAATATGATTCCGGGGACCAGCAGAGCTAATGAAGCAAGGCCCGCCCCCAGCACTACGAGCAGGCCGATGCCCAGGGTTGGGAGCAAATAGCGGATGGCTATCTGGATGCAGTCGCCAAAGGACGGCCGTTTGCCGTTCAAATCCTCGATCGTCGCCCGCACGAGTGCCGACTGGAGCAGCAGCGACAGGATAAAGGATATTAATCCGGCGGCAATGCCGACGGAAGAATTCCAAAACATCATACTAGGATCGGCCACCGCGGTCGGGTCGCCCAGTGCAGTCCCGCTCAAGGTCGATTCGGTCCAGAGGCGGAGCACTATCGCCGGCAGACCTGAGAACAGCAGCGCGAGTCCAAGGTACAGACCGATATTGCGGCTGATGACAGCAAAGCTGTCGTTGAAAACCCTGCCGATGCGAAACCTGTCCGGCCGTTCCAGTGTCAATGAAGCCATGATGCGTCCCCGCTCAATCACCGCCATCGGCTGGCGATCCCCGCATTAAATGTGCCAACATTGGAGGTCGACGTCTAGGTGGTGTGGACTCTTAGGATTCCCTTTTTGACCGTAGCCTGATTCAAGACTGCTTTTGGAGGCAGCCTTGGGT